>JAPKMU010000220.1 GCA_026645745.1 Anaerolineae bacterium
CTCCATCGCAAGCGATAGAGAGGAGCAGTATTAGAGCGTATTGTTCGCGGGTTAATTCCGGTTCAAGCGGGGGTCGAGCGCGTCACGCATCCCGTCACCGAGCAGGTTAAAACCCAACACGGTGAGCATGATCGCCAAGCCGGGGAAGAATACCAGATGCGGTTCGGTGAACACACGGTTGCGTCCTTCACTCAGGATCGCACCCCATTCCGGCATCGGCGGCTGCGCCCCCAAGCCGAGGAACGAAAGCGCGGCAGCGTCCAGCACGGCTGTCCCGATTCCGAGCGTTCCCTGCACGATCAGCGGGGTCAAGACATTCGGCAGAATGTGAACGAACAGGATGCGTATCGGCGTTGCGCCAAGCGTGCGACAAGCCGTGATGTACTCGAATTCTTTCACCTGTATCACACTGGCACGGGCAAGGCGCGCATACACCGGAATCGAGACGATGCTGATCGCCAAAAGTGCGTTTTGCAAGCCGGGACCCAAAAATGTGACGATGGCAATCGCCAGCAGCAGTGACGGAAACGCAAGCAGCACATCCATCAAGCGCATGATCAGATTTTCGAGCCATCCGCCAGCGTATCCGGCGACCATACCGAGCAAACTGCCGATCACAATCGAAACGCTGACGCTGACAAAACCGACGAGCAGTGAGATTTGCGAACCGTACAACACGCGGCTGAACATATCGCGCGCGTTGAGGTCGAGTCCCATCAGGTGTTCGGGTTGGGCGGGGTCACAGCCGAGGATGTGTACACACGGCGGCTTCCCCGGTAAGCGCCCCAAGCCGCGATGTGCCGGATCGTTAAACAACTGCTCGACCGGATCATACGGCGCAAGCACAGGGGCAAGCAGGGAGATCAACAAGAGAGCCGCGATGATCACCATGCCAATGATCGCGGAGCGGTTGCGGAACAGGTTTTTGACCGCTTCCAGCCATAAGCTCTGAGAAGGCTGCCGTAATTGGGCAAGCGCTAACTGCATCGTGTTTATTTTGGGGACGATCTTGGTTTGACGTGTCATGATGCAGCCGCCTATTGGACGCGGATACGGGGATCAAGATACCCGTACATAATATCGACAAACAGGTTGATCAGCACGAACGCGACGGCGATAAACACCGTGAATCCCTGCACCAGCGGGTAGTCGCGGGCAGTGATTCCGTCCACGAGCGTTCGACCGACCCCCGCCAGCCCGAAGATCGTCTCAGTCAAAACTGCGCCGCTGACCAGCAAGCCAAAATTCAGCCCGATGATCGTGACGACAGGCAGCAAGGCGTTGCGCACCGCATGGCGGATCACGACGACGCGCTCACGCAAGCCTTTGCTGCGCGCCGTGCGGACGTAATCTTGTCCGAGCGTCTCCAACACGGCGGAACGGGTCATACGGGCGATGATCGACATCGGGATCGTGCCGACGGCGACGGCAGGGAGGATCATATACTTCAAACTGTTGAGCAGCAGTTCGCCGTTCAACGTAAGGATCGAATTCAAGACTTTCAGGTTGCCTAGAAAGACCACCAACGGGCTGACTTGATCGGCGCTTTCCGCCAATCCCCATGAGATATAAAACGGGACGTAGTGAAAACCCGCCGGAAGTTCGCCGCTCGGCGGCAGGCTGAAGACCGTACCGCGCAAGCTGACGCTGAAAATATACGCCAGCATCAAGCCGAGCCAAAACACAGGCATACTCACGCCGATATTGGCAATCAGCATCGTACCGACATCAACCGCCGAATTGCGGCGGTATGCCGAGACAATCCCCAATGGAATACCGATCAGCGTCGCAAACGTGAGCGCAGCAAAGCCCAACTCGACAGTGACGGGTAAGCGCTCTGCCAGCAGACGCGCAACAGGGATGGAATAACGGATCGAGTCACCCAAGTCACCGGTGATAAACTGCCCGATGTAAACCAAGAACTGTTCAACAACCGGGCGATCTAACCCGTAACGGGTGTCAAAAGCCGCACATAATTCTGGGGTGGCACGCTCACCATAAATTGCCGTACACGGATCGCCGGGAATCACACGGGCGATCAGAAAAGTGACGATCAAAATTCCTAAGACAACAGGAATCGCACTAATCAGACGGCGGAGGATGAAGTAGATCATGCGAAAAGCCTTTAGATCGATGGAGCGCGCGGAGGGAAAACGCGACGGAAGCCACTGCGCTATCACAATAATGTAAGGACAGGGCGTGCTTGCCCTGTCCCTACACAATCACAATACGTGATGCAGTCCGCTTATTCTTCAGCGGGTGCGTTCAGGAACGCCTTGAACAAGTACGTCCAGTAGGTGAATCCGCCGTCGCGTCCCACATGGAGCGGGTGCGCTGCGTCCCACTGAACGGCATAGGTGGCAACCACGTCATTCGCATCGAACGCCGAACCATCGTGGAAGGTGGCTTCGCGGAGGTTGAACGTCCACGTCAAACCATCTTCGCTGACCGTGTAATCGGTCGCCAAGCCCGGAACAACTGCCGTGCCGCCGACTTCGTAAGCGAGCAGCGGTTCGGTGATCTGTTCGCAGACGCGGAGCGCTTCGCCGTCAGTTTCGTCGGCGCAGTACAGACCAGCGGGTTCGCCGTTTTGCATAAAGACGAAATTATCATCCGACGGGTCTTCCATGACTGCCAGCGATTCGTTGCCGAGCGGGCTGACGTGCGCACCGACGATATCCGCCGTGTAAGCAACGCCCGAACCGCCGTGGGCAATCGGGAGCATCGGGGCATGGTCGCGGAGGAGTTCATTCGCCTGACGATACAGTTCAAGACGCGCTTCGGGATCAGCTGTCACACCGGCTTCGTTGAGCAGCGCGATCACTTCTTCGTCACGCTCACCGAATTGGAGGGTCGAACCCGCACCGAAGTGCACATCAAGGAAGTTGGTCGCGTCGGGATAGTCCGCGCCCCAGCCGAGCAGGTAGAAGGCGAGGTTACCGAGGTCGGATTCGTCAAGGAACGTACCGGATTCCATGACTTCGATGGTCACGTTGATACCAACGTCCGCGAGCTGTGCCTGAATATCCTGCGCCACGATACCGGGCTGCGGCAGATAACCACGCACGACGTCACGGTAGTTAAGCGTGACTTCAATCGGGAGGGTTACACCCGATTGTTCAAGGAGTGCACGTGCCTGATCCGGGTCATATGGGAACGGCTCAACCGAGGAGGTATAGCCGAAGATCGCCGGCGGCATAAACTGAGTCGCCACCGTCGAGCCGGGCGGGTAGTAGTTATCGACAATGCGCTGTTTGTCAATCGCATAGGCAATCGCCTGACGCACGAGCGGGTTATCGAACGGCGCGAACAGGTTGTTCATGCCCAGATAGAAAATATTCAGACCTTCACGTTCAAAGAGCTGGAGGTTCGGGTCAGCAGCAATAACTTCAAAGTCACCCGCGCCGGGGTTGTCGATGCCATCCACTGTGCCCGCTTGGAGTTCAACCAAACGTGCAGCGGCTTCGCTCGTCCAGCGGAAAATCGCGGTCGGCTCAAATGCGGGATCACCCCAATATTCATCGAAGCGTGCCAACACAATTTCACTGCCCAGATTCCACGATTCCAAGCGGTAGGGACCTGTACCAACGGGGTTGCGGAACAGCGCTTCGCCACCACCGCCGGTTGCGGCGAGATGTTCGAGCGGCTGAATACCAACCGATGAGAAGGCGACCTTCTGCGGGAATGCGCCGTCGGGTTCGCACAGCACAAACTGAACCGTGCGTGCGTCAACCGCTGTGATGGACTGAATCGTACCACCGTAATCGCAGCTTTCCGCCGCGTAGGAGAACATGCCATCCGTCACCGTCAACTGCGGTGTTTCGGGGAAGGCGGAGTCCTGCGCAAAGCTGATCGGGAGCGCTGCGCCGAGCATGAGCACCACGACCACCAGAATCGGTAAAACGCGAAGCGAAGATTTCATTGAAGAACGCTCCTTGAGTCACGTAGCCATCACTTGCTAAGCCGTTGTTATGGCTGATGAAGATGAAGTATAAACATCGTCTCGTTGAACCGCAACAATTCGGCTCAGACGAGGCGATATCAGGTGCGCGCCATTCTCTGATCACATGAGCACAGGAGGCTTTTCTCAGTGGCTCAAATCCGCAATCGATTCGTGCGTGCAGCTTCGCCAAGCCAGTGAGCGCTCGGTTTCGGGCTGCGCGCCTGAGTTACCTCTACTCTTCTTCCCGCCCCAAAAAAGAATGCAGCTATAAACGTTGATACCCTTACATCTGTCATTTGAAGATAACATGCCGTATGGTAGAGTGTAATAGAGACTATTGGTCAAACATAATGGACTTAGTACAAAAATCGTTCTGGAAGACCTTATGGACATGGGCGGGACGGGTATCCCTACGCCAGAAGCTTATGGGGATAATCGTCGCGCCGTTGATCATCCTCGGCTTCACCATTGCTTGGTGGGTGAGCAGTCAGTTAGGTGGATGGCTTTCGTATCTTCTAACCGAAGAGCGCGTGGCTCAGGCAATGTCGGTTGGTATGCGCAGCGTCGTGATCATCACGATTTTCTCGGCGCTCGCCGGGTTGGGCATTGGGTCATTCCTGACATGGTTTTTAACCCGTCCGATCATCGACATGACCTTTGTAGCGCGGCATGTGCGGGACGGTGATCTCTCCGTGCGCGCTCCGGTCTGGGCGAATGACGAGATTGGCGAACTGGGGCGCGCATTCAATGACATGATTGCCAGCCTCGATACCTCACACCGCGAACTCGCACGTTCAAACGAACTGCGTGCCCAGCTTTTGCACAAGGTTGTTTCCGCTCAAGAAGAAGAACGCCAGCGCATCAGCCGCGAACTGCACGACGAAACTGGGCAAGCGCTGACCTCCCTATTGGTTCAACTCAAGATTTTGGAGAAGTGTGAGACGCTGGATGAGGTGCTGAGTCAGGTGAGCGGGATTCGACAGCTCACCCAGCACACGCTCCACGAGGTTCGCCGGTTGGCAGCGGATTTGCGCCCATCGGCACTGGATGATCTCGGCTTAATCTCAGCTTCTGAGAGCTATATCGACAATTACGCGAATAAGTCGGGTCTAGTGGTGGAATTTGTGCCGCACAATATGGATCAAGGGCGCTTGCCGCATGACATGGAAATCACGCTCTACCGTGTCATTCAGGAATCGCTGACCAATATTCTGCGTCATGCAAAAGCGTCTCATGTGCATGTCGCCATTGAACGTCACAAGGCACAGATTCGCTTATCCATCACCGATGACGGCTGCGGCTTCGATGTCGAGCAGGTGCTTTCGGGTAAAGATCGCGGTTTGGGGCTGCTCGGAATGCAGGAGCGCATTGAACTGATGGGAGGCACGCTAACCCTCGATTCACACCCCGGACAAGGTACACGGGTCGAGGTTGAACTGAGCGTGCCGGAGACGATCATTGATTGAAAGAAGCGCATCATGACTGAGAAGGATAAAGCGATCCGCGTTTTGCTCGCAGATGATCACGCCGTGCTGCGTGCCGGACTGCGAGTCCTGCTGAACAATGAACCCGATATCGAAGTTGTTGGCGAAGCGGGCGACGGCGAAGAAGCACTGCGCGCGATTGCACAAATGACCCCCGATGTAGTGGTGCTCGATTTGATGATGCCCAATGTCAAAGGCTTGGACATCATCGAGCAGATCATAGAGAAGCACCCCCATACGCGCGTCCTTGTTTTGACGATGCACGCGGATACACAGTACATTCGCCATGTGATGAAAGCGGGCGGTGCAGGATATGTTCTCAAAAGTAGTGCCGACACCGAACTGATCAAAGCAATCCGAGTTGTCGCGGGCGGCGGATCGTATTTGACGCCGGAAGCAACACAAGTGCTTATCAGCGATTACCGTGACAAGCCTGATCCCGCTCCCAAAGAGGCGAGCGGACTCGACCTGTTGAGCGAACGCGAACGCGAGGTATTGGTGATGACCGCGCTCGGTTACAGCAGCCGCGAAATCGGCGAACTCTTGTTTATCAGCCCGAAATCGGTTGATACATATCGCCAGCGCCTTATGGAAAAACTACAGTTGGAAAATCGGGCGGAACTCGTGCAGTACGCTTTGAAGAATGGATTACTCGAGGCAAAATGACAGATATTCCTCCTCAAACGCATCCATCCGCAGAAGGCGATCATTATCATTTCATCCGGGTACGACGTCGCACAGCGCATGAGTGGCTGGCATGGGTGATCTGGTTCATCGTGTTGGCACTGCTGCTCGAATATACACTCCACAGTTTTAGTGAAGGCGAAACACAAGGAGGCGTGCTGGCAGGGGCGCTGTTGGCGGGATTGTTTGGGGCGGGCGTTATCGCGAATATCATGCGCGGTATCGATACGCGCAGCCGCGATCGCTACCAAACTCCACGCAAGATCAGCGAGGACTCCCCTAGCAAAAATACACCGAGTCAGCCGGATATCAGCGGTGCACCCTTGAGCCGCCGTCATTTCTTGAAAACCGTCGGCATGGCGGGCGCAACGCTCGGCGTAGCAGGGACTACGAGCTTGGTCGCCGCAGGCACGAATCTGGGTGCGCCGATGTCGGGCGGCGTGTATCGCCGTCCTTGGTGGGTGCGTCAAGTGGATGAGCCGACGACTGGCATTGACTGGGATGTCATGCAGCGCGTTGATGCGTCACAAAACATCCTCGCAGGTGTCGGCGCGTTGGGGCGATTTGGGACTCCCGAAGAAAACACATACCTAGAGAACCTCTATACCGAAAACGAGCTTACCCGTTTGGCTGCGGGTCAACCGGGCTTCACGCTGCGCGACCTTGCGTTGAGCAACGCATTTCACAGTACCAGCGCGGTGATGCGGCGCAGTTTTCTCGGTCCGCAGCGTGCACAACGCCCGCAGGATATCGGCGTTGAACGATGGGAAGCGACGCCGGAAGAAAATACGCGGATGCTGAAAGTCGCCATGCAGCAGATGGGCGCGGCGATGGTCGGGATCGTCGAATTGGACGACCGCACCCGCAAGCTGATCTACGCGGTGGACAACGATGGCAAACGTATCGAATTTGAGAACGTAGAGCAGGCGTATGAGGATCAAGAGAAGCGTGTGATCCCGTTTGGGGCGCGGTGGGCTGTCGTTTATGCGGTGCAAATGTCCGATATTGCGATCAAGCGCGCACCAACGAAGATCGCACAGATGACCACCAGCGAGACGTATCAACGCGGGTTGATGATCCAGACGAATACACAAGAATTTCTGCGTGGGTTGGGGTATCAAGGATTAGGCGAAGCCGAAACCAACGGACTCGGAATCGCTCCCGCTTTAGCGGTGCTCGCCGGGTTAGGCGAATTATCGCGCCTGAACCGCGTGGTTACGCCGGAATTTGGTCCGATGGTACGCATTTTCAAGTTGATCACCGATTTACCCCTCGCGCCTGATCGACCGATTGACGCGGGGATCGCGCGGTTCTGCCTGACCTGTAAGAAGTGTGCGGAGGCTTGCCCGCCGAGCGCACTCAGTTTTGAAACCGAACCCGGTTGGATCCCCGTCGGTGAGTGGAGTAACGCGGGTCATCAAGCATGGTTTGAAGACTCGATACGCTGCCGCCGTTATTGGTATGAAGAACTGGGGAGCAACTGCGGCATCTGCTTTTCTGTCTGCCCATTCTCCAAACGTAATCGCAGTTTTATGCACGACCTCGTGCGGATGCAAGTTTCAGCATTCCCGGAACTCAACGAATTGACGCGCAACATGGATGACGCATTTGGGTACGGCGTCCAGAAAGACCCCGGCGATTGGTGGGAACTCGATCTGCCGGAGTACGGTATTGATACACACAAAGACTAGCCTAATTCTGTAGGGATTTTCCCTACAGAATTATGTGACTGAATATCACACTTTTCCCGACAAAGCATCATAACCTTCCTGACAGACAACCCCCGCCGCATCCGGCAAAATTTGAGCATCTCATGATGGTAGAAATCCGGTGAAATTCCGGTGCTGAGCCGCAACTGTGACACAGGGAAAACCTGTGAAGCCAGACCACCAGAACATCCGTCAACCCTACGCGACTTAGGGAGTCGGTAATGCGCAATGCATTACCCGACTCCCTTTTTTGTTGTTGGCAGAAGGCAGGAGGTTTCATATGCCCGTCTACGATTACCATTGCTCGCACTGCAATGCGGCATTCACCGTACGCAAAGCGATGTCGGAGATCGACAGCCCGACGCCCTGCCCCGAATGTGAGTCACGGGAAACGCAGCGGTTAATCAGCGTCGTCGCGATTTTCGCTTCCGGCAGCGCCGGGCAAAAACGGGCGCTCGCGGGCGCTTCCTCATGTTCAGGGTGTGCCACCGCTGGTCCCGGCTGCGCAAGCTGTCATCCGCGCTGACCAAAGTCATTTATTGAGTACCCAAACCGCTTGTTGCGCAGCCCTCCGGAAAAGGGGACTGCGGTAGGTAAGGAGATTTCATATGCCCACAAGTTTGAACAGACGTGAGTTTTTGAAAGACATGGGGCTTTTGAGCGCTGGTGCTGCCACAGTCGCCGCGTTGGGCCCAATTGAGGCATTCGGCGAAAGCTGGAGCGACAAGCTCAATGTCGCCAAGCGTCCGGCATGGGTTCGCACAATCGGTCAGCCGACGTGCGAAATCGATTGGGAAGCCATTTACCGCTTCGATGAACGGAATACGGTGCGTCGTGGCTGGAGCAAGTACATGGACGCGGAAGCGTTCCAAGCAGTACAAGACCAGAACGCGATTGCCGTCTATGAACGCAATCGTGCTGGACAGGTTGGCTATTCCACACGTGATATCGCACTCTATCGCGCCAGCGGCATCGGCGCGACCCAGTCCTTCCTCGGACCTGACAACGTCGCCAAGCCGGAAGAAAACAACATCCCCCGGTGGGAAGGCACGCCAGAAGAAGCCTCCGAGATGATCCGGGCGGCGCTGCGTGCCTTTGGCGCGGCGACGGTCGGCTTTGTCGAACTCGACGACAACACCGAAAAACTGATCTACGCGATTGACCCGGATGGTAAAGAACTGGTCATCAGCGAAGAAACGGAAGTTGCGGAAGAGACGGAAACGCAGCGTATCATTCCGAAGAGTGCGCGTTGGGTCATCACGTGGACAGTGCAGATGTCGCAAGAAGCCATGCTGCGCAGCC
>JAPKMU010000221.1 GCA_026645745.1 Anaerolineae bacterium
CGCGTGCAGTGCGCCGGCATCGCAGAGACGGGTGCATAACCCGCAGTTCACGCAGTCCGCCGCCGTAAATGTAAGCGCGAATCGATCCTCTCCTTCGAAAAACTGGAGCGCTTGGGTGGGGCAGATCCGCGCGCACAGCCCGCACGCAGTACAGGCATCATCAGCCGTCAACTGCACAAATGAGTCTGCGGGCAGCGGATTGTCTAGCTTTTGAGGGCTGTGACGAAGTGCCGCTAGAAGGCGCCGCCGCTCGACCGGAACGGCATGATCATTTTCGTCATCGACTCGGAACTGCGCAATCAACGCGTCGGTGCTGCTCTCTTCCCGAAGCGTAATCATGCGCAGCAGCCCGCGCCGCGAGACGGGCGGATTGTTCATCGCATAGACTTGGCGGGAGTTGGCGCGGCGCGTGGGTGGATCATATTGAAAAACGAGCGCCTCGCCGCTTGCGCCGTAAGTCTGATTCGCTGTTTCAGCCGCGCGTTCGATCTCCGTTCGCAGTAACGCCAGCGGGCAGTTGGCGCACGCATCTAACCGCAGCACGATTTTCTGAACCCCAAGTGCGAATAATCCAACGAGGACGGAGACTCCCAGACGGGAAAGGCATCCGTTCGTAGTGATCACCGCATCGACACGCGGATCGCCGACTGATGGGTCGGTGTGAAATTTGCACGCGAGTTCAAGGGTATCCCGATCAACCAACTGCGCGGCACAACGGAGCAGCTGCGCCGCGTCATCGTCACCGCGAAACGCACTGGTCGGGCAGCGGTGCAAGCACAGCCCGCACGCAATACACTGTTCGAGGTTAAGCTGTATATCGGGGGCAGCCGTAATCGCGCCGGTAGGACACACCTGTACACACTGATCACATGCGGTGGTTTTGTCGCGCAGATTCAGGCAGTGCTCAAGTGTGAGTGTGACCGGCGCATGCCCCGCCGTCCATCGTTCAACGGCAAGTGCGAGTTTAACCAGATTCACCGGGGGTCTCCGCCAGCGCAAACACGCGCGCCGTTTCCCTGAGGCAGCCGCGTGTCAGATATGCTGCGCCGCGATAATAGTCCGTCTGCGCATGCTCGATCACGTTTGCGAGAAATTGATCTGACCAAACCAGCACGTGCTCCGCCAAGAAGTGATGAATCGTGTTCTCGAATCGGCGCAGCAGAGTCGGCTGCCCCTGTTCGAGCGCATTCAGTCCTGCGCTGCACAGGTAGGCGACGAAGCGGAGTTCCAACCCAATGTGATCGTCCGGCTCGGTGTGCAGATTCGGGATCGGCATGCCAAACTGCAGGTATGCTGCGCGGACTTCGAGCGTTTGCTCGTCAAACATCAGATGATCTCGGCTCACGTACACCGATTCCCAAGGCGCTGCAAGCAGGTGATCCGGACCAACGAACAGCCGCTCATAATCCCGCTTGAGCGCGGCGATCTGCGAGTCGTCCCATCCGTCGCAGGTGGCGCGCAGCAGATGTAGTCCAGTTTGCCCGTCTTCTCCGCCATCCAGCATCCAATCGTTGAAAAGAGATTCTCTTGCCAGCAGCCCGATGAATGCGGCGTCCGGGGCTTCGTGGAAGGCTTTGCTTAAGAAGCTGTACGCGAGATGATTAGCGAGCAGGGTTTCCGTAATACAGTTATCCATGTGAAACATCTCCTGATTCTTTGTGTGCCGATTGCGGAGCGCTCACCAGACCCGAACGAACAGCATACGCGGCAGCTTGCGTGCGATTATCGAGACGCAGCTTGTCAAGAATGTTACGCAGATGCACCTTTACCGTGTTGACGGAAATGGTAAGCGCCTCCGCGATCTGGGCGTTGCTAGCACCGCTGGCGACCTGATGCAGTACTTCGAGTTCACGCTCGCTCAGCTCCTCTTCGCCGTCACGGGGTTTAGACGAACCAGCGACAGCTTTGAGCAGACGCGCGCCCATTGTACGTGTCATGATAATTTCGCTGCGTTCCACGCCGATCAGCAGTTCGAAAAGGTCATTCGCATCAAGGTCTTTTAGTAAGTATCCAGACGCGCCCAAACGTATGGCGCGGTAGAGGTTGTCTTCGGTTTCGGATGCGGTCAACATGACAACGGCGACTTCGGGGAACCGCTGATGAATAAGTTCAGTCGCCTCTAAGCCATTGCCATCCGGCATATTAATATCCATGAGCACGACATCGGGATGAAGCTCTCCCGCCAAGCGCACCGCTTCCGTCCCGGTTGCGGCTTCCCCGATGACACACACCAGATCAGGGCGCGTCTTCATCAGACTGATAAGCCCCTGTCGAAACAGGCGATGATCATCGGCGACCAACACTTTTAATGGCAGCATAGCCTACGCTCCATTGATCATTACACCTGAATCGTGGACGATATGCGAAAATGCGAACAGTGATCATTGTTCGTGCTCATGCGCCGTTTGTCATCGAAGGGCGGTACGTCCATTATCCGCGCTTCTGGAAACCCCAGTCCCCGCGTGACTGTTCGCATTGCCAGCTTGAGAACCGTTCGCACATCACAGGTTCAAGGGCGTTTTGTATGCGTTTGTGAAGCGATTTGCGTAGGTGTGTGTCTCTTTCAGTTTCAGAGCGAAATTGAGGTTTTGAAACTGTGAACTCGCTCGACTATGATCCGGCGATGGTGGATGAAACGTGCCGGAGAAAATAATGACAGTAGATTTGCTTATTAGGTATAAAGGGGATGACCACGGAATTATATGCCCAATAGCTGCTTCCGATTTTTTTCGGAAGCACTGGGTTCCTGTTTTTGAGGCTCTGAACCTTCATTCCATTTGGCTCTATGAAACAGCAAAGCGTTTAACCTTGGACGAGGTGATATCAGTATTGAATGACCTAAGTGCTTTTCGTAAAGCAGTAGATCAGAAGACCGATATCTCTCAAGAGACGCGAAGCTTCATCTTCTATAGAGTTGACTACCTAGTTTCTCAGCTTGAAAACACAGTCTCCAAATGGAGTGATGTTGTCGATATATACATATAGTTTATATATTTAGGAGGTAGACCGATGCGGTTGCGGAATTTGGTAATTGACTGGAAGCGCAACGTCGAGTTATTTCCAAAAGGTAGTTCATGGATTTCGATAGATATCCCAACATATGCAGTTACTATGGAATGCACCTCCGATAATTGGCTTGGAATATCAACAATCGACGATCACCCGATGTTACTTGGTGATCATGACTCTTGATTTCATACGTTTGCTGAGGCTAAATCGTATCTTCTCAAGATGCTTAGGGATGGCAAGCAGTGGTGTCTTGTGGGTTTGATTTGGACTGCATCCGCCGAACGAAAGTCGTGAGCAGGACTCATGAAAACGCTGCCGGAGCATCGTGAATTTGCTGATGAACAAAATCCGCTAGTTCAGGAAAGAAGATCAGAAAGTCCTCCTCTAATTGCTGGTAGTGTGTCTCTAGTTCTGTAACCGCCGAAGCAAGATCGTTGGTGCGTTTCAGCCGTTTGGCGATCCGTTCAAGCGCGCTCTGAATCCCGGAAATGCTCCCATAGGAGACAAGCCAGTTGTGCTGGATCATATGTGGGGCGATCTGTTGGAGGGTATCTGGTAGCATGTCTTGATATTGGATCAATGTCGCATAAACCGATTGTGCGAATTCATCAAGCGGTACTCCCGCGTAGGTTGACCAGTGAACCGCCAGAAAATGATCGTAAAAGATGTCGATGAGAATCCCGGCGAACCGCCGCCGCTCTACGCTTATGCGCTGACGACTTTGCTGAAAGATGGCGTGGGTATCGGTAAAAGAATCGATTTTCTGGTGAAGCAGCACACCGCGCTGTATGGGTAAGGGAAACGGTGCTAATGCGTCCGTCTTGACGAAGTCACCGAGCAAATTTCCAAGCCGCGACTCAGGGCTGTTTTCAGAAAGAAGCAAATGCGCGAGATAGTTCATTGATCACATCCCCGATTCCTTGAAGCGCCCCGCTGGACAGTGCGCTTGGTGGGAGACAAAGGTTATAGCAGCAATAAGTTTCGTTGGTTCCTACGCCGACGCGGAATCCGTTACACCATTGCTCGCCGGAGCAATCAGCATCGGGGTGGCTCGTTCGACAAAGAGATCTATCGCCAGCGGAATCGGGTCGAGCGGTTGATTAATCGCTTGAAGCAGTTTCGTCGGATTGCCACCCGCTATGAAAAGCGAGCCGCCAACTATGACGCCATATTGACGCTCGCTTCCATTTTGCTCTGGCTTTAGTTTGCAAACACGCCCTAGTCAAGACGCCCGGTTTGTTCGACGATGCGCTTCAATCATGCGGTACATAATAGACAATTTCGACCAGCCCCATGATCGCAGCGGGTCCCCCGTAATTGACATATCGGAACGTGATCACGTTATCAAGCGGTGTAAATCCCTCAGGCGACAGTGGGTAGCGACGTGTTGTGCGGAACTCGTCACGCGGATTCCCGCTCAAATAGGCGCGCTGATCATTCACGTAAATATGCAGAATGCCATCATCCGATCCGCCGTTAAACGCGGCATCAACGACGAGGGCACGTTCGGGCAGTGTGAATCTTGTCCACATCCCCCCAAAGAATTCCCCACTTTGATCATCGTTGGCATTCCAAATCCATGTTGTACCGGGGAAAGGAGCCGCCCATACCTGAGGAGAAAAAATCACTTGAACCGTGCGGACATCGTGCCATAGTCCATCAATGTGCACCAATGCTTGCTCGGTTTCATTCATCGTCAGTCTTGGAACGACGCCAAGCCCCGTGCTTCGATACAGAATATCAAAGCGATTGTTTCCGCTGTTCACGGCGAGATTGTCGAAAGTGGTGTAGCGTCGTCCGTTCAAGTAGACGGCTTCGACTGCTGTCGAGTCTTCAAACTGGAGCGCGGCGCTCCCGGCTGATTGCGAAACAAAATAGCGGCTGATCAGATTGAGTTGGGCCGGCGGATCAACGATCAACCCTGCCGAGACTCGCGCCAAGCGTATCGGGTAATCACGCGAATAGTACTGCTCAAAAATCTGCCGCCTCAATTCTTCTTGACCGATCCCCGCAGCGAAGCGAAATATCTCAAGCGTTCGAGCATCTGCTTGGAAACGAGGGTCGAACACTGCAACTTGGCGAAATGGGTCAAGCACGACAGGCTCAAGGGTGGGAGCAGACGGACATCCCTGTGTGTCGCTTTGTGAGGTGATACGCACAACACATTGATCGAGATACCACGTCGTATCGGTAGGAATTTGGACGCGAATCAACTGATTAACTGAAAAAGCATATGTAATCTCAACGGCGGCGCTAAAACCGCTCACCGTGACCGTCCGATTCGTAAATTGAACCCCAAGCGTATTTAAGCCGCCCCGCAAAAGTGACGCCAATCGCGCCGAATCGGTCAGCACAAACTCACTGCCTTCCGGGGTCACCGAAACGGTGTTATCAAACATCAATACATTGTTGATCGCAAATCGCACATCGACGGGCTGTAACGATGCGGCACGAATGCGTACAGCGGTGATCTCGACACTGCTTGATGCCCCACTCCTGCCAAGCACCTCTGGCATGTAAAAGTCACGTGTGAGCGGAACATTTCCGGCGGGCTGCAACCACCATGCCAGCGGAATATTCACGGTATTTTGCGGAATATTCGACGGCGCGAGAATGGCTCCACCCTGCCAGAAAGAGTCAGTGACTACCTGTACCGAATTGGTGAGCGGTTCTTCACGGATGACGAAATCGTCCGGCGCTTCCGGCGGCGCACCCTGTGGTCGCAGTAGGAACACCACGGCAATAATGACGACTGCGAGTCCGAGCAGCCCGATAAGGAGAATGTTTCGCCCTCGACCTTGAAACCATTGACGAAGTTTTCCAAGCATCTCTCGTCCTTTTCATCAAAATTGCAACCACTCTCACTACACGTTACACTCATCACTCTCAAGCTGATGCAGCGAGAACCCTTTCATGGGACGTATTCGTGCCCCTTTTCTCGTACTTGCAGTGATTTTCATGATTGCTGCGGTGCTTACCGAAATTGGTGGTACTTCCTTCGTCAATTCCACGCCGATTGGCGACTTTCTGCGCCGCTTACCCGCGCCCCCGACCCTTAATGCTGATGACCTTTTAAGCGATTCGGACTTTCTCGGCGAAACCACACAAACCATTCGTGATCCGGATGCTGTCCGCGAGGCTTACGGTGAACCGCCGGGCTACGGCGTTCCTTATTTGGCGCTGCTGGATGGTGTTTTCGCGTTCACGTTGTTGTCCATGGCATCCGGGCTGATGATTCCTCAAAAAGTACAAGCACAGGCACAGGGATACGTCACCTGCTTGTTTTCACTGATGATCCTGTTCGCTGCGATCGGTTTGATCTTCTTGACGATTGCCGCTGTGCTGACCATGATCGTCCTCCTCCTTGCCGTTCCGTTTGGCACCATCATTTATCTGATCGTGTACGGCTCATTTGACCGGTCGGCGACGAGCGCTGTGCTGGTCGTCGTGATGGCGTTTAAGATCGCCGCGATCATCTGTATTCCGCTGGCGCATCAAGGATTTTTGCAGCGTATCGGTTTAGTCTTACTTGCTCTCTCGTCGCTGATTGGCAGCATCGTGGTTAGCTTTCTGCACAATCTCCCTCCCGGCATTCTCGTCAGCATTACCGACGCCATCGCCGGAATTATCGTCGCGTTATGCGGCTTGATCTGGTCAATCCCGCTCCTAATTGCGGCGATCATCTCGATGATCAAAGTGCTAGGGCTAATTTTCCGGGCACGCAGCGTCGTTTAAGACGGCTGTACATGGGCGGCTGGTACAATTCAGGTTGACCTCGGTATCTCCTTCATGAAAAACATTGAAGTCCAATTGTTCTCCCCCATCATCTGTGGGTAGGGCAGTATCGATCTGTAAACCCTTTTCCGAATTTTCGAACACGATTTCAAATGTACCTTCGCAAACGCGGATGCCGAGTCCGCGCGGATTATCCGGGCTTGGTACTTCTTCGGCACTCTCGTTCAGCAGGGTGCAGCTTCCGTCAAAACGCAACGCTCCGGCTTCTTCATCTAGGCATGAAATTTCTAGATCGGACGTGCCGATCTGCGCTGAGTCGCCAAACAAACTCTGGCGCACCCCATCGAAATCGAATGCCTCCAGATCAAACGGGAGTCCACCGTTCGCACCCACCAGCATGGACGCGATAAACAACACAATCGTGATGATCAAGACGATGACCACCAGTCGCTGCCGGGTTTTCATCAACGAACCGCCGTTCCGGTCGCGGCTGCATTCGCTTCAAGCGTCGGGAGTGGAGTCGCTGTCGGTATGGGTGTGACGGTGGGTATCAAAAAGCTCCCGGATCGCTCCTGCTGAAGCACAGGCAAAAATATTCCCAATGTATCGGTAATCGGAATGGCACTCACGGGGGGTTCGTCGCTGCTTGGAAACGCGCTCACAAAATAGAGCTGCGGCAGGTAGCCATCACGGCGGGTGGTCGATGCGAAAAGGATGCGCTGACCATCGGCAGACCACGACGGACTGCGATCTTCGTTATCGCGTGTGAGTATCGTAACAGGCGATTCGGCAGGATGAATACGCCCATCGATCTCTTGGACAAAATCAATGCGATAAATGGCGGATGAATCTTGTCCGATAACAGTGACAGCGAGCGAACTGGTGCGCGGCGACCACCGCGCAGATTGTACGGATCCATCGACCAACGAATGGATCGGAACCGTGCCAACAACCGAGATGTTGCGAACGTTACGAATCCAGAATTCGTCGGATAACATGTACGAAATAAGCTGCGAATTGAGATATGAAATCGACCTGATCGGGATGGTTGATGCAAGGATCGTAATCGGATTTGTGCCATCCGCCTGTACATAGGAAAGCTGCCATGTCCCCCCTGAGTGCGTGACATATGCGATATGCCGTCCATCCGGACTCCATGCGACTTCGGTCACATCTAAAATCTGTTCGTCGAGCAATTGGGCGCTGCCAAGCGGCTCGTCCATATCGTGAATGTAAATTTGCCAGCGCCCGCCGCGATCGGTGATGAAGGCAAGCTGCGTCCCATCCGGACTCCAAGTTGGAGAGCGATCTAAGGACGGGTTTTGCGAAATATTCAGGATTTGCCGCGCTTCAGGGTCGAAAACGAAAATTTCATCTTGACTTTGCAGCACTGCCGTAAAGGCGATATTTGCCGTCGAAAAGCTGTTTGAGTTCTGCGAAAGCGCTAAGGTCGCGCCGATAACCACGCCAACCAACAGCAGGGCGACAATCAAAAGCCCGATGCCGATACCAATCGGATTCGATGGTGCTTGTGCGATTGCAAAAGAAATCAGCGGACCGGGCTGTAATGTCTCATCCGGCGCTGCCAGATCGAGCGCATCAATTCGGAAATCGTAGCGCCCGCCTTCCATGCCGGCGGGGAGGCGAACCCGCACGATAAACTGCTGTGCTTCTTGCGCATCAAAATATCGCTGCGCGTCCACAATCTCAACCGAGTCTTCCGGCAAGTTGAGTTGGGATACGCGAAGCTCACCATAAATCAGGTCGTCAGTCAGATTGGTGACAATGACGGATGTTTCTCCCATCCGGTTGGTATCAAGATAGATGGCATTGGTCACCGCGCGAATGTCGAATATTCTGTTCACTGCGCCTCCGCCCTTCCTTCTGCCGCACATTCCACAGGTTGCCACGTTGGATCGGATTCGGGACGCGTGTTATCGCGCAGCAGGCGAACTCTAGTCCCGCCACCAACACTCAGGGTATACAGCTGCGGAATTTGCAGACGCTGCGATGAAAACACCACGCTTTCACCATTCGGTGAAGCGGCGGGGGAATTATCGCTTGTCCCCGGATCAAGCGAAGACTCGCTCAATCGGCGCACATGGTCAAACTGTGCGCTTGCGCTGTTCAATCGCCCCGTCAAATATTCGACCGCGCGATCCATCACATAAAGATGCGCTCCGGTTCCTGAAGCCGAAACTGCACGGTCGCTGACGAAAACCATACGCCCTTCGTCAAGCATCACAGGCGCATAATCGTTGACCATATTTCCGCTCAGGTTGACGATCCCGCTCGCAAATATTGGCGGCGGCAGCGGTGCGAATACGCGCGTTGGAGGGCGCGTTGTTGGGAAAAGCCGCCCTTCTAGCT
>JAPKMU010000222.1 GCA_026645745.1 Anaerolineae bacterium
GGGGACGTACACGTCATTTTTATCGACCATGAAGGCGTAGTCGGGTTTTTCACACGGCGCGAAGATTTGCCCGATCAAGCCTTTCCACGCCTGCCCGTCGTCATGCGCACGGAACGCCTCAAGGGTGGGGGTGTAACCCAGATGCGCGAACTGGACTTTCCGCATCCAGCGGGGGAGCGCCTGAATATCGATGTCAGGCGAAGCTTTCACGGGGATCACGCACACGCCGGTGCGGCGGGCGTAGCGCCATTCTTGCAGCACGGTTTCGCGCTCAAACGCGGCGGGAGTCAGTACCATGATCAGATAGTTGACGTGGTCAATGCCGTCGGTGATCCGCTTCCACCACTCCTGCCCGACCACGCGCGGCAGTTGAATCACATCCTGCCACACGAACACGCCTTCATTTTCGAGGGCGCTGCGCAAGCCTGCCGCGAATGGCGCGCCGTCCCGTGTCGCGTAGCTGATGAATACGCCTGTGCGTTCCGCCATGATGACTCCGCTCCCGTGTGTTTGCGGGAAAGTATAGCATTCCGTAACGCGCCCTGAACCGCCATACTGCTTCTAGCGTTCCAGTATTCCAGATGCTAAACCCCGTTTTTCTGAACCACTTTCCGCGAAATACGTTGTAAGTCACGTCCGTCAATCAGCCGCACGCCTGCTTGTTTGGCGTAACGTCGTGTTTCTTCGGTGAAATATGCTGTAGTTGCCAGATAAGCCACCTCGACACCATGTTCGCGCTTTACGGTCGCCATCTCGCGGATAAACATCGGGGGAAGCGCTTTCTGCGGGTTGTAGCGCTTGCACTGCACCACACCGATCAGCTTGCTGTCACGGTCGTAGACTTTCACATCAATGCCGCCATCACCAGCGCCGCCGCATACTTGCGTTTTGTACCCTTGCAAGCTGATCAGGTATGCTACACGTTCTTCGAATTCGCGCGGCGTGATGCGGTGTAGATCAACTGGCTCTAGCACATCGGCGGGAACAGCAGCTTGATCGGGTGCCGCACCATCGAAATCAAATTGGCTGCGGTGACGGGTCGCGAATTTCAGCACGAACGCAACCATGAACCATAAAATGACGAAGCCCGTCATGATGAAAGGCGAAGATTCGATCAAACGCCCGGTCTGCACTTGAGCCAGCGTGCGCGCTCCATTGGAGGTGATCACCTCCTCATACATACTCGCGTCTAAGCTGGGCTTGATCACAAAGTAGCCGAGGATCATCAATCCAATGGTGATCAGCGCGGCGAAGCCCAAAATTTGATCAGACCTCCGTTTTGCTTGGCGACGTTGATACTGATTGAGGCGGATCTTGGTCACGGTGCTATAGACCTGTGTGCAAAGTTGTCATAATGTCTCAGTATAACAGTAATGCGCCCTTGTATTCATGAAACCCTCGCAAAATAAGAGAGGCGGCTGAGATTCGCCGCCTCAGCCGCCTTGAAGTCACGCATACGCTGCCGATAACATACGCGCGGCACGTTTCATGTAGCGTGGGAAACTTTTCGGATTGTGACCTACGTCGAGCGCCGCCTGCCGGTACGTCTTACCGTCCATTTGGGCACGCAGCGCCGCCGAGATGCATTTCGTGTGCTGGTACTGCTCCAGCAGTGCTTCGGCGGGAGCGGTGTTCCCCTGTTGGTACTGTTCGCGCCATTCCTGGTACGGCGACGTGTAGCGTCCGTGATTGGGATGCTCGACCGGAATTTCAAACGGATCAGCGGGCGGATAGTTGTGCTTTTCAAGGAACACTTCCGCGAACTCGTATTGAAGTTCCTGCTGAACATATAAGCCGTAACGTTGATACCAGCGCCATACGTCGCTTGTAGCGATGTTTGCTGCCGCTTCCTTGCCCACCTGCGTTGTGAAATAGTACAGCGCGACCATATGCTTGAGCGACGGCATATACTTGTTCGCCAATTTGTGCATGATCCGCTCGATGTCCACGCGCATGTCGATGTCGGTTGCCCACGCTGCCCAACGTTCGCTGCGGTCGTCTTCTAGTCCCGTGATCGTGTTCTCGTCTGCCGTGTCGCGGCGGTCAGCGCCGATCAGTGCATCGAGGCTGTCATACATATTCGCCTGATAGCGAAAAGTCGAAATTTTGCAGCGTGCCAAGATGAAAAACACCGCCTGCTTACGGGTCTTCTCCGTCAAAAACCCCGGCTCCGCGACCAGTGTTTCCCACAATGCCACGAAACCAATTTGCAAACACTCCTCAAGCTCATCCCCGTAGATGCCGAAATTCTGCATCACGTTCGCGGCATAGTGCGCGAGATTTTCGCGTATTTGCTCGAACGTCTGCATCCCCGCCCATGAGGTTGGATACTCACCGGGCTTCTGTTTGCCCGCATTGAACGGACGAATATTTGACCGAACCCAGCTTTGGAAGGTGTCACACATGATAGAACCCCTCGGTTCACCGCTGGAAAATGCCAGCTGCCGCTCGGTTACGCGGGACAGCGCGGAGGGGGGCACCAAGCAACGCCACACGGCGACCGAGGGGTTTAGGGCGGCGTGTGAGGCGGTGGTTCGGTGGTCACGTCCCGAAGGGATGGGATCAGCGTACCGCCGCCGAGCGTTGCTTGGGAGGAAACCCGCGTTGTAGCCTTGCCGCGCTGCGGCAGTGCGAGAGGGAGAGAAGTATCAGGTGAAAAAAGACGTGTTGGTAAGCAGGTTGTTGGGGAGACGCTTTGAGCCTGTGTAGATGCTGAGTTACAATTTAAGGAGCATTGAAGGACAAAATTCGGCTTCATGCCGTGAGATTCACTTGAATCCTATATCCTTTGATGCTCCTCTAGCCATCGCAAAGACTGGGGTTTCTGCAAACACACGCGCTAAAACGGCTTATTGACCATCATATCCACTGCGCGGCGGAATTCCGGCTTTAGGCTTACCCGTTCTTCGTCTCCAAACACGCCATCCGAGTCGAGGTAGAACAGATAGGCATTATCCGAAACACCGGGGGCGATCCGCTTGGATATATCCGAGAGCACCCCGGCGAGGCGCTGCCGATTTCCGTCATCAAACATCGCGTCAGTGAGCGTGCGAATAGTCAGCCCGTTCGGTGAATGGTAAAGCAGGTTGAAAAACTGCTTCTGATTTTCCGTGAGTTCGATCTTGGCGAGAATCTTGATGAATTCACCGACGGTTGTCATTTACAACTCTCCCTTGAACGCTCGATCCAGCACGGAGGGAAGCAGCGCATCGAGTTCGGCGGCGGTTTTCTGTTGAAGCCGCTTGAGCGCATCGACGCGCGCTTGCAAGTCGTCCAGATACGCGACGATGCGGCGTTGTTCGTCGAGTGGGGGTAAAGGTATTTCAAAGTTACGAATTGTCTTTAACCCAAGATCGGGCATAGCTGAAGCACGGATGCCTTGTTGTGCCTGACTTTGAATGCGAGGAGAAACTAACATCCAATATAGGTATCTTCTATCGACAAGGTTTTGATTGGGTGTAATGACTGCGATGCTATAAGATGCGAGGAAAGGGTCATCCGTCTCAACCATACGAAGGTTTCCATATCCCGCGCCGTAACGTGTAAGCAAAATGTCATCACGTTGAGGACGGCATTTACGTGAGAGGCGCTCAAAGTCATTTACAGATATTTTCTTTGCGGTTCGATAGTCGATGCGTCCGGCTGTGAAGTTGAGCGGTGAAACTAAGGGGATGCCCTCCGCAACTTCATCAGGCATCTCGTGGTTCATGTCACAGATACGGACAACGACATCAGATAAATTTGTGCTTGGATGTTCTATCTCAAGTCTAGAGCACAGCTTTTCCAATTGCGATCCAAGAATTGCCTCCGCCTCCTCCACCGCGCCGAGCCGCAACCCGCGTGCCTCTGCGATCCGTGCGGCTAGGGCATCAATGTGCGCGACGATCCGCCGCTGCTCACCGAGTGGGGGAAGGGGGATTTGGGACGCAAGAAATCGATCAAGCCGCAAGCGGATACGGTTTGTCGTTCCTTCGCTCGCCTGCCTACAAAGAGTGACAAAATCGTGTGTTCGGCTGATCCAGTAGAGATAAGCTGGAAGTAGTTGAGCGAGGTTCACATCGTAGAGCGGAAAATCGTTGCTGACGATTGCGCCGTCAAGTTCCGACGGAACAAGTCCGAATGCGCCATGCCGCGCATCAATTTTCGAGAGAATAAACTGGTCAGGATGGGCAATATACCAGCGCGCTGAACCTAACTCCGCGCCCGTCACCCATCCTCTTGACGTTACACCATTTCCCCACATCCTGACGGTGATCTGCTGATACTGTCCAGTCGGATCAACTTCGATGATTTCTTCAGACCTAATCAGCAGGTCGCCTAATCGAACCAGCTTCCAATCACTTCCCACGCTTGTTTATCCGTATCGAGTGTACAGTTTCCACTATCCCAAAGTAGAACGCCAAGATCGCACTGATCCCCGCGAAAAGCATCGTGACGGCGATAAACAGTAACGCCATACCGTAGAACTGGAAGTAGAATTCCGCCAAGACTGGCTGACTGTTGATTGCCAACCAGATGAAATACGACGTAAGCAAAAGTCCAACGTAACAGATGTAGAACTGCGTGGAACGCCGCCGTCCGGTCAACAGTACCCCAATCCAGTTATCAACGAGCATGGTGAAGACAGGCATATTGCTCATGCCCACCACTTGGCATAGACGAAAGCCACAACCGCACCTATAACAATATATAGCCAGCTTAGGAAAGTCATGGTTTAGCACCCTTGAACAGCGAACATTAGTTCAGATTTTACACCTAATTTCAACCCTCGATTCGATGCCCGCAGTCCAAATTTACGATTTTCATGAACGGGTAACTATCTGCCGAATCTCGTCCATCAGTTCCGCGATGCGGCGTTCCTTCGCCATAATGCTCTCGATCAGTTCTTCCGGGGAGCGGTGCTACAAGTCGGCGGCGCGGTTGGGATTACTCACGTCAAGGTTGACGCTCACGACAGCGCCTTTTTCGTCCGTCTTGATCACGTCCGCCGCGCTGACCTTCCATGCCCGCTCGGTTTCTTCGCGGTTGTGCCCCACCACGCGATGCAGTCGGCAAACTCCTCAAACTGCATCGGCTGTGTTTTGGTGTAATTCTTCTTCCCCTCCGGCAGCGGGATTTCGTAGTACCAAATGTCCGTCGTCGGGCGTGAGCGGTCGAAGAAGTCCGGCGGGAACTCCTGATACAAGCCGGGTCGCCCATCACGATCCGCCAGTGCTTGATAGAGCGCGAAATACATCTCACGCCCTTTGCTAACCTTCCCGCCTTCAATCTTGTAGCGTGCATCCCCGAACGGCGTGAAGGTCTTGTCCTTCGGGTCATCAACCAAGATGTTCCGATCTGCGAGGAATAGGATGCGCGGCTTGCGGTGATCGCCTGCGCGATTCCAGCCGGAATTCCACAGTTTCCAGCAGATTTGAAACGCGATGTATGTCTTGCCCGTTCCGGTCGCCATCGTTAGGAGCGTCCGTCGCTGACCTTTGCCGACCGCTTCGATCACCCGGTTGATGGCGCTCTCTTGGTAGTAACGCGGGGTTTTGCCCTGATGGGAGTTGGACGGCTCAAGCAAATGCTCGGCGGCTTGCGCGCTGATCTGCTGACCAGCGGAATAGCGATCCCAAAGTTCATCCGGCGTAGGGAACGCCGTCAGCGTGCGGATTTGTCCGGTGAAGTAATCGAACTCGATGATCTCGCGTCCGTTGGTCGCATACGCAAACTTGAGTCCGAGGATTTCGGCGTATTCCTTCGCCTGCTGAAGCCCTCGCGCCGCATGTTCTTCGTATTCCTTCGCCTCAACGACGGCGATGGGGAAGTTCTTGCGGTAACGCAGCAGGTAGTCGGCGCGTTTCTGGGTGCTGGCACGCCGCTTGCCCGTGCCCGCATATACCTGAATGCGTCCATCGGTAAAGGTGTATTCCTGATTGATCCGTGAAGGATGCTTATCCCAACCCGCTTCGATGAGTTTCGGCGTAATGAAGCGGCGGCAGGTATCAGCTTCGTTGTAAACGGGCATGATAAACTCGCACGATGATACGTTGTTTAGTAATCTAAACTAACACGATCTGCGAGTAAGAACAATAGAGGAAATAGAAGGAGCGTGCAGAAGAGTGTGCGGCACAGATGAAATGATCGTGTCTCACCAATCCGCCCCGGCGAAAACCACGTCGGCAGATTGGTGGCGGAGTCAGCTTCCGCCGCCAATCTGCCAAACGCGGTGACACGACATGCTGTATTTCAGAAATCAGACGTTAGTTTGTGCCGACGAGCGCGGAATCAACCCACACAAGATTTGCTTGGCAGGCGATAAACAGTTGGGTAAAGCCATCTTGAGTTGCCACAACCCACCAATGGCTTCCTATCGGTAGTGTGATGTTCGTCACAGCATCGGCGTTTGGCGCATAATAAGCCAAAGCCGTTTCCAGTAAAACACCCTGCACGGCATCAGCGGGTATGTTATTGATGCAGGCTGTGATTGTAGTAGGCACGTACACCGAATTGAAAATCGTGATCGTCCCTGCACCGTCTGCATCACAATGGACGTCACTTTGGCTGACATAAACAGGCTGTCCGTTCACGTAAGTTATCAGTTCGTATAAGACGTCTACCGGATAGCTGAAAACATTGTCGACTTGAACAAAGCTCACTGGTACTATTGAGTTTGAGGTCCCAGCAGGTATATCCGAACTGTCTTCATGTTTTAAGCTGCCATTGACGAAGACACGCGATTGGACTGTAATCGCATCCGTCGCGATCACTTCCAGTAATCCGTTGACAATATCAACATTGAGGATGTTGCCCCCCGTATTGAGGTCGCAGACAACACTATCGGCGTGGGTGAGGCGGGCGTAATTGTCACCCGCGAAAACTGCCTCTACTTGAGCGACGAGAACAATCAAGACGGCGAGGGCGAACGACAACATGACAGCGGACAGTCGACGCAAACGATTAATCACAGCGAAACCCTTTTTCGTAGGCAATGATGAAATTGCAGCGTTCTTAGCATAGATGAGCTTGCAATTTCGTCAAGCGGCGAATCTGTAAAAAAGCGGTAAACCACTCTCGTTAGGTAGGTACAGGATTGCGCGGCGCTGGCGCTGTTTGAAAGAACCCGTGTCAATCACTGCGTTGCTTACAACGTTCATCTCACTGGTGAGCGCGCTGTAAGAATCGGGTGCGACACCCATCCCCATGTGAAACGCATCTGTGCTGTCAGAAAGATCAAGCCGGTTATGCAACCAGCAGCGCGATCAGCGCCAGCAAAGCGGGCAGCCCTTGAATCAACAGAATCGACCGCTTAACGGTGATACCCCCGTACACACCCGCGATCAACACGCAGCCCAAGAAGAATAACCCGATCTGGTGGGCGACATTCGGATCAGGGTGAAGCAGACTCCACACCAACCCGGCGGCGAGAAAGCCGTTATACAAGCCCTGATTAGCGGCAAGCGTTTTGGATGCTTGCGCGAAGTCTTCGGTCGTGCCAAATGAGCGCCGGGTACGTGGCGTTGTCCACAGGAACATTTCTAAGACGAGAATATAGACGTGCTCCAACGCAACCAGCGCGATCAGCAGCTTGCTCACGATTTCCATAAGGCTTCCTTTTGGCATTTCTGGGTGACGTAGGCAAAGATAACGTAGAAGCGAGGGGCGCTGCAAGGATGAATCAGGGTAGACCCATCCTATGTGCAGTCTGTGTTTCTTACTCCCACCTGATCCCGAACGGCTCAGGGCTGTTTCATAAACGGCGGATAGTCACCAACCCTGTGAGCGATCAGGCATTATAAGCGTCCGCAATCGCTTCTTCGCGCGTTGAATAGAGGTGTACCTTCACGCTGCCAAAGAGCGGATTATCAAGCCCTTGAAAAGTAGCAATGAGGACATCATCGTTCGTGACGACACAGACCTTCTTTATCATGGGGTGATGATAGGTTGAGGTTTTGCCACGTGATACGCGATTTGCTCCCTGAACTGCCTCTTCAAAATCGTAGTTTAACCGTCGAAGGTCGCCAATGTAGACCACCGGGTCGGTTTGTTGATCCAATATTTGCAGCACCTTCTCGGTGGACTTTGGATGATCTTCGACCATGTGAAAAGTCTCATCCACAGTGAAGATGAGAATTGCAGGGTCTTGAAGCAGTTCTATGGTGTAGTTTGATGTCATTTGCGAAGTCCTTTGAGTGTTTTAGCTTTGATCCTGCCGTAATAAATATACAGGATTGGTTTGAGAATCTGCACGATAACAGGCAAAGTTTTACGAATTTGGCAAAGGAGCTAAATCCTGCCTCATATATGGCGACAGTTCCCTTTTGGGGACTGGCAGACTGAGTCCCCAATTCACTGTTCAGTCCATATTCCACCCGATCCAAAGCGGCTCAGGGCTGATCCAGATGTGGCGAATATTCACCACCGTGTTTGACATCAAAACGCATACCCCCATCGTCGAGCATGCCTTGAGCAGTCTCGGCTACGATTTCACCCGCTTCGAGGTGAACGATTTCGTGCAGCATGTCGCGGACCGCCGTCAGCGTCCGATCCTGATCCGCGAGACGACACTCCCGGTCGCTTGGTTCGGCATGTGGATTCAGCAAGCAACAACCGATTTCGTCTTCATCCAAACCGGGCTGCATCCGGTGCAGCATATTCACAGCGTTCTGCATGAGGTCGCGCATATGGTGCTGCGGCATTCCGGCGACGACTTGAGCACGATCCTCGATCCCCAACTGCTGGCTTCGCTGGGCATGAACGGCGGAAAAGGGCATCTCCGGGCGGCAGGACGATCCCGTACCCTCAAGGATCAGGAAGCGGAGTTGTTCGTGTACCGGCTGCAAAACCGCGTCATGCAGGCGGAACGGCTGAGCGAACTCTTCGGCGATCCGACCTCGATTGACGAACTCAAGGACTACATGGACGGCATGGATTTTACCCATTAGAAAGGCACGTCGTGACGGATCAGGCGGTATTTCTCAGCCTGAACGTCCTGCTCTGGATCTTCCTCCTCTACCGCTTCATTAACGCCCGCCAGCGCCGCAAAATCCACAGCCGGTCGTCAGCGATCGCGTGGGGCATGTTCTCCGCGATCTACTTTTTCCTGCTGCTGTCAGTTGATCCGATCGA
>JAPKMU010000223.1 GCA_026645745.1 Anaerolineae bacterium
CCGGGAGTACTCGCGGTCATTCCTGATCAAATCGGGACGCTCGATAATGCAAACTCCGTACCGTTCATTAATGCGGTGCAGGCTTGGGAAGCAGCGGGCGGTTATACCGGCTCTGGCGTGCGTGTCGGCATCATCGACTCCGGCATCGACTACACCCACGCGAACTTCGGCGGGTCAGGTGATGTCAACAACTACACCAGCAACGATACGACCACCATCAGCGATGCTATCGGTTTTGACGGCAGCAAAGTTGTCGGCGGCTATGACTTCGTGGGTGATGGCTGGATTTCTTCACTTCCGCTGCAAGGCGCGGGTGGTTCGCCGCTCGGTTCAGCGTGGGTGTTTGCGGCGGGCGACAACGATCCGCTTGACTGCAATGGTCACGGTTCACACGTAGCGGGAACGTCAGCAGGCTTCGGCGTCACCGATGTCGGCGCTACCTACACAGGTCCTTGGGACAGCACGACGCCGTTTAGCACGATGACGATCGGTCCCGGTGTCGCACCGGAAGCCGACCTGTACGCGCTCAAGATTGGCGACTGCACGACTTCGGTCTCATTCGTTGCGGCGGCACTCGCCCTCGACTTTGCGGTTGACCCGGACGGCAACGGCAATCCTAGCGATCACTTGGACGTGTTGAACAACTCCTACGGTGGTGCGTATGGCTCGCCGCTGGAAGTGCTGAGCGGACAGATGAACCTCGCCGCACAGGCGGGCGTGATCATCGTGATGTCTGCCGGTAACGAAGGCGATACGTACTTCGTCAACGGCGCTCCCGGTGTTTCTCCTTGGGGCATTTCGGTCGCTGCATCAGCCGCCGATACCACTTATGCCGGTCTGGAATTGACGGCGGGTGATGGTTCGTATGCCAGTTACCCAACGGCGATCCCGGCAAACCCGTCAACGGGCGGTGCAACCGGATCATATGGTCCTTACTCGCTGCGTCTTGTGGGCGGCTCAGGCAACAGTCAAGGCTGTAACGTTGCAGATTACGCCGGGTTTGCGGGTGAAGCTGGCTTGATCGTGTGGAGCGCAGCCGCATCCGGCTGCGGTTCTGGCACGCGTATGACCAATGCGGTCAATGCTGGTAACGTGTCGGGCTTGGTCGTCGTTTCAGCAAACCCGGCGGACTTCCCCTTTATCAACCTCGCCTGTACATACAATGGCGGCGCGTCGTCAATCCCGTGCGTGAGCATCACCGCCGCTGACGGCGCGAATATTGCCGCGAACATCGGCGCGTTCCAAGTGCGTTTTGACAGTGCCCTACGCGTTGTGGGTCTGGGCGCTGGCACGTCGATTGCGGATACTTTGGCGGGCTTCTCGTCACGCGGTCCCAGCATCATTGACGGTACAACAGGCGAAATCATCCTTAAGCCGGACGTTACCGCGCCGGGTGTAGCGATCACATCGACCGATGCGGGGTCAGGCACTGAAAGCCTAACCATCGGCGGTACGTCGATGGCATCACCGCATGTCACAGGCGTGGCGGCATTGATGCGCCAAGTCCACCCGACATGGACGGTGTCGCAGATCAAAGCGTTGATCATGAACACCGCGGTTCATGATCTGTGGACAGAAATTAACCAAACAGGCGATAACTACGGCGTGTCGCGCATCGGTGCGGGGCGCGTGGACATTGGCTTGGCGCTCGGCTCGGAAGTGATCGCGTATGCGACGGCGCACCCCGAACGGGTAAGCGTCTCCTTCAGCTTGGTCGAAGTCGTTGACAGCGAGACGATTTCCCAATCGATCACCATCCAGAACCGGGGATCAGCGAGCCAGACGTATAACCTGAGCTTCCAGAACTTGAATATCACCCCCGGCGTGAGCTTCAGCGTCAGTCCGTCACAGGTCACAGTTGGCGCGGGCGCAAGCCAGACGGTCCAGGTTACGTTGACCGCCAGCGAAGCAGGGATGGCGAACGTCAACGCCCCCGATCCGACCACCCCGACGACGCAGACCGGCGTATTTGGCGCAATGCCGCGCGAACGGATCATCGAAGCGGGCGGTTATGTCGTGTTCACCCCGACGACGGCAACCAGCACGCTGCGCGTCCCTGTTCACGCGATGGCACGTCCAGCATCAGATATGGCAACGGCGAACCCGCTGCAAATTGGTCAGGCAGATGTTGGCGTCGCGGCGCTTAGCCTTGCTGGTAACG
Source organism: Anaerolineae bacterium (assembly GCA_026645745.1). GTDB lineage: Bacteria > Chloroflexota > Anaerolineae > Aggregatilineales > Phototrophicaceae > Flexifilum. The sequence continues at coordinate 2,162 of JAPKMU010000223.1, forward strand.
ATGTGTTGACCGGCATGAATACACCGGACGACATCATCTCGCAGGTGAGCGCGTTTGAATTGGTGGGCGAAGACCCGCAAACGCTTGATCCTTCGCTCGCTGGCGCGGACATTCAATACGTCGGCGTGACGAGTGACTATATGAGTGTGTTGGAGTTGTGCGGCGGCGATGCTACGTGCGCCATCACCAACACGACGATCTACATCGGCATCGTCACGTATGGCGATTGGTCAACGCTCTCGTGCTTTGATGGGTGCTTCGATCTCGGTTTCGACAGTAACGAAAACGGCGGGTACGATCGACACTACTTCAACTTCGAGACGGGCTACCTAGGCAATCTCGATTTTACGGACTCGATCCTCTCCTTCTACACGACCACCGGCACAAGTTGGGTGTGGGGTTCCGGCGGTGTTAGCGGCGCGACCGATTTCTTGAACGGTTATGATCCCGGTACGTTGGAAACGTATGTTTACAACAACAACGTGATCGTATTCCCGATCAGCGCAACACGTATTGGTTTGTCAGCCGCGAATACGGACTTCGATTTCGATATTCTCGCTTCGGCAAACTTCGAAACGGGCGACTGGGTGCCTGTCGATCCGCCGTACTGGTACAGCTACGACGTCGCCAATCCGACGTATGAATTCAATGACTCGTATGGAATCGCGGGCGGTCCCTATCTGGGTGCGCCGATGTGGTTCGACCTCGACGGGCTTGCAATTCCGGTTGGGTACGATGTCACCGGTTTGTCTGATCCTCTGCCGCCGGTCCTGCTGCTGCACCATCACAATGCGGCGGACGCGGGCGTTGGGCGCGCGGAAATCGTACAGGTTGAACGCACGACCGATATGGACGGCGTGATGACCAAAGAAGTTGACGATGATGCGCCAGTCGAAGGACAGACGGTCACGTTCACGGTGGCGGTGTCGAACACTGGTCCCGGCGTGGTCGAAGAACCGATCATCGTTGATACGCTGCCGACAGGTCTTACCTATGTCAGTGACACCTGCCCGGTTGGCTCGACGCAGGTGAGCGTTGCCAGCGGTCTTGAGATCACCTGTGATTTGTCTGCGACGGGTGTGACCATTCCGGCGGGCTTCAGCTTCAGCTTCACGATTGATGCGACGGTTGACGCGGGCACAAATGGCTTGACGCTGACCAACGAAGCCGAATTGACGGGTTGGAATCCGAACAGCACCGACACTGACCCCAGCAACAACGTCAGCTACGCGAGTGTATGCGTGGGCGGCGTTGACGGCACCTGTAACCCTGCGCCGCATGTGGCGGATATTCAGGAAAACACGGGGATTTCGCTGCTCACCTACCCGACGGTCGGCACGAACATCAGCCAACTGCGCGTCATGTTTGATATGCCGGTGCGCGGTGGCACGACCGAAGATGGCGCGAGCAACGCGGGCAACTACCGTCTGTTGGCGGTAGGTTCAACCAGCGGCTTCCAGACCAGCACGTGCACTTCACCGGTTGACAGCGGTGATACGGCGCTCGGCTTCAGCGCGAGCTACAACTCTGCGTCAAACTACACCACCCTGACGATTTCCAGCTCACCGCTGGCAGCGGGCAGCTACCGCGTGATCGTCTGCGGCAGCACGTCGATTGTGAACACGCAGGGTATTCCGCTGGACGGGAACAACGACGGTACCGGCGGTGACGATGCGGTGATCGACTTCACGGTTGACTTTGGCGGCGGCGGCGTGGTGTCACCTGATGGCACAACAGGCAGCACTGGCTTGACGACCGAAGAAATGTCAGACATGTCCTTGCCCGCGACCGGTGAAGTTCCTTGGTATATGCCAACACCGTTCGCAATCGCCGTCTTGGTGATGGGCGCAGTGGTCGGTGGAGCCTTCGTGATCCGCCGTCGTAAGACAAGTGAGTAAGTAAGCCCTCCCTCTCCTCCGCGCTTGCGTGCGAGAGAGGGCACGTTAGTTTTTCCTCACAACTGTCGCCCCCTCTCTCCGCTTTCATGGGAGCATGGGGTCACCCGATCAAGCATTCATTTTGAACTTTTTTGGAACAGCACAGCACTATGGTTTCACGCCGGGGCAGCCGCCCAACCTCCACATTTCTGCTCTTCATCGTCTTTGGCATTGCTGCGGGTGTGATGTATTTCATTGCAAACCAATCGAATGCGCCCATTGAACCCGCCGCCGCTGTGATTCCTTCCACAAGCGAACCCACACAGGAAGTTCAACCTGTCGCGCAAGCGACGCGGGCACTGTCCGGATTTCCCGTCCCTACATGGCAGCCGCCGCAAGTTCGCTTATACATTCCTAAAGCGAACGTCGTCGCGCCGATTGTTCAGGTGCTTTTGGATGGTGAAGGCAGTTGGAATATTGCCTATTTAGGACGGAATATCGGGCATTTGCAAGGGACGGCGTGGATTTATCATCCGGGGAATATCGCGCTGGTGGGGCATGTGGAACACCGCGACGGATCGCTGGGGGTGTTTGCATCGCTGAGTGAGTTGGCATACGGCGACGAAATTCTGCTTGAGATCAACACGGAGCGGCGCATTTATTCGATTGACAGCGTCCATCTAACAACGGCGGACGATATGAGCGTGCTTTACCCGACCGACAGCGAACAACTTACGCTGATCACATGCAGCGGGTTTGATTTTGTCACGAGCACTTACGCGGAACGGTTGGTCGCGGTGGCAGTACGGATCGGCTAGCGATTTGTGATGCATTTGCTCATGGGGCACAGGCATTCTGTGCCCCATTGTATTAGGGCGTAGGCGTTATCACTCGTATTGTAATGCGCGGATGATGTCCAGTTTGGCGGCGCTCCGAGCCGGAAGCACGCTTGCAAACAGCGCCAACAGCACGCCGACAATGATCGCGGCGACGACCCCGGCAGCCGGGAAGATATACGGGACATCCCAACCGATGGTGCTGAACGCGCCGATGAATCCGTAACTCATGGCAACCCCTGCCAGCACCCCTAATGCTGATCCGAAGATGCCCAACAGCAGCGCCTCACTGGTGACGATGCGGCGCACCTGCTTACGACTGCCGCCCACCGCACGCACGATGCCGATTTCGCGCGTCCGCTCAAGGATGTTGATGGTGAGCGTGTTCAGCAGCCCCAATGCCGCCGGGATTAGGATTAGCACAGCGATGCTGTAGAACATCCCGAACGCGGCGCTAGTCGTATTGATCAGTTCGGCACGATACTGCCCGGTTGGGTGTGCGGTGAACTGTGGATAGTCGGCAAGCACGGCGTTTACTGCGGCTAATGCGGCTTCTTCATCGGTATCCGGGACGTAGTTGAGCATCAACAGCACGTCTTCACGCTTGTTGAAGTCAGCGGCAAGGTTCGCCTGTGAAATAAACACGGCGTTGATTTTGAAACTCATGATGTCGTTGCCAATGCCGACGATGGTATACGTCTGTTCACCATTCGCCGTTTGCAGCACGACTTCATCGCCAAGCTGAAGATTGAGTGTCGATGCGCCAATTCCTGTCATGATCGCACCGCGTCCGCTGGTTAAAGCGGCAAATGCGGTTTCAGCATCGCCTTGACTAAAAGCGAGCGAAGCAACTTGCGTATAGCGTTCAGGATCGATGCCCAACACGTTGACGCTGGTACCGTTAACGCTGGAAAGGGCATAACGGAGCGAAGCAGCCGTTTCGACTTCCGGCAGCGCTTCAAGGCGCTGCATAAGCGATTCGTCCGCGCCAAGCACGTTGGTATACACCCCAATCGACGGCGGCGTAATGATCACATCACTGCTGAAGTTGACATCGGAGAGGCGTTCGAGCAGGATACCGAAAGCCGACACCACCGCCGCCATCAAGATCAAAACCGCCAAACCGATCATCAGCGTGCTGGCGGTGATCGCCGCGCGCCCCGGCTGGCGCTGTAAATTGCCACGCGCGAGATCGCCTTCGCGGGCGAACCACAGCGTGAGCAGCGGGCTAAACAGACGCGCCATCGGGATGACTAACCCCGGCGCGGCGACGATCATGCCGAACAGGAAAAGCACTGCGCCGCCAACCGCCGTTTTGGTTCCGGCAAGCAGCATGACTATCGAGACACCGATGAGGATGCCGCCGATGATCAAGCTGGAGCGAGTCGCGCGGTTGATGTTCACCGCAGCAGGGCGCATCGCATCGAGCGGGGACGTTTTACCCGCCGACCGCGCCGGGAAATATCCCGCCAGCAGCGATGCCAGCAGCCCCAACACGACCGCCATAGCGACCGCGCCGAAATTCAGCGAAAGCTCAAAATGGGTGCTTGGGAAATAGGTGCGGAAGGCATTCCCAAGGACGGAGAACAGCAGCGCCGCCAGTCCATAGCCAAACACCAGCCCGATCAGCGTCCCGATGATGCCTTGAAGCAGACTCTCAATCAGAATCATGGTCGTGACTTGGCGGCGTGTCGCCCCGATGGCACGCAGCATGGCGAGATCACGGCGGCGCTCAATCACAATGGTGCGGAAGGTGTTGAAGATCAGGAATGCGCCCAAAAACAGCGCCAGCACGCCGAACAGATTCATCACGGTAAGCCCGATTTGAACGGTAGCGACGAGATCGCTGTTATCCAGCCCTGCTGCGTTCACGTAACCGCTGCCCAATTCGGCAAGGATTGCATCGGTGACGGCGGTGCGATCAGCACCCGGCTGCACCGAAATTTCGATCTGATTGACCAAACCCGGTTGATTGAATGCCGCTTGAACATCGCTCAATGCCATATACAGCGGCGGCACTGCAAGGTTGCCTTGCTCTGCCGTGAAACCCACAATGGTATAGAAGCGAATACCGGTGGAAGAAATCAAAGGGAAGCGCGTGCCAAGACCGAGCGCAGGGGCAAGCTCCGCGATACCGGCGGGCATCACCACCGCGCCGCTGTCGTCCGGCTGCAAAAAGCGCCCTTCGCTGATGGCAAACTGCCGCACCGTTTGAATTCCGGTAGGATCTAGCCCGATTAATTCGACCGAGTTCGCGCTGCCCAATTCGTTACCCACCGATGGGAGGGTAAATTGGCGGCGAAGCACGCCCGACGCGGCGCTGACTCCCTCGACGGCTGTGACGCGGCTGAGGATTTCCTCCGGCGTGAACGATGCTCCGGTCGCACTAGCAATCGCAATATCAGCGCCGCCGTACACCGACAATGACGAGTTAAACAGCGACATCATGGTCGGCAGGGTGAGATTAATCGCGAAGATCAGTGCGACCCCGAACACAATCGCCAGCGTAGTCAAGACGGTGCGCAGTTTGCGCCCACTGAGATAACGCAATCCCATCCGTGTCATCTGCCCCAAAGTCGCGGGCTGAAGTGAAGATTTTGTCGTCGTCATGATTACCCCTCGCTGAGCGCGACTCTGCTCAACTGTTCGCGGATCTGTTCAGCACTGCCCGCGCCTTTCAAGTTGTTTTCATCCACAATGCGACCGTCTTTAATGAAAACAATCCGATCCGCGTGTGCCGCGACGCGCGGATCATGCGTGACCAGCACAAGCGTCTGCTTGTATTGATCGACGGTATTCCGCAAGATTTGCACGACTTCATCGCTTGAACGCGAGTCAAGGTTGCCGGTCGGTTCGTCCGCGAGAATAATCGCGGGCTGCGATGCTAATGCGCGGGCAATCGCGGCACGCTGCTGCTGACCACCGGATAGTTCACTCGGGCGATGCGTGGCGCGATCCGCTAAATCAACCTGTTTGAGCGATGTATGAGCGCGTTCCAACGCTTCTTTGCGCGGCATCCCGTTAAGAATCATGGGCATCGCGACATTTTCCGCAGCGGTCAGTACAGGAATCAGGTTGAAAAACTGAAACACAAATCCGATAGACTCGCGGCGAACGCGTGAGAGTGCATCGTCAGGCAGCGTGGTCAAGTCTTGATCGCGCAGCCATACATGACCGCTCGTGGGTTGATCCAGCCCGCCCATCACATACAGCGCCGTGCTTTTGCCGCTGCCGCTGGGTCCCATAATGGCGACAAATTCCCCTTCGGCGATCGTTATATTCAGGTCACGCACAGCATAGATCGGCTGGCTGGCAGAGCCATACATTTTGGTCAATGCTTCGGCGCGCAAAATCGTCATGATCAGAATCTCCTCGTGATCAACACATCAGTCTTCGTTAGGACTGTCCCCGCTTAAGTTGAGCTGTGGTACTAGGTTACGTCGTGGTCTGCCGCGTGGTTTAGGCGGCGGTTTGGGCGGTTCATAGGTTTTGAGTTCGGGCAAACGCGCCTCGCACATTTCGATCCAACGCAAATCTGCTTCCAAGTGCATCGTCGCGCTTTCCAGCAGCAGCGACCAAGGAAGTTGTGTGCGTGCTTCGGGCTGGCGCAGCATTTCTGTCACCTGATGAAGCTGTTGATAGAGTTCACGCCGTTGTGCACTCAGCACCTTCTCCGGCGGTACGGGACCCCCCAGAAGACTTAGAACGAGCTTGATGTAAAAGGTATCGCCTAGCCGGTAATCGCGTACTTCGGGCGATAAATACCATTTTTCCAGCTCGTCCCGCCCCGCATCGGTGATCGAATACACTTTACGGTCGGGTGCGTCGTCGCTTGTTTCAACTTCAAATTCAACAAGTCCCGCTTCATTCATTCGCGCTAAGGTACTGGCGATTTGCCCCGGTTTGACATCCCATTCGGCATTGATGACGGTGCTGAAATGTTTTCCCATTTCGTAGCCGTGCATCGACCGTTGATAAAGCATCGCGAGCAGCGTGAATTTGACTGACATAAATCTATACACCACGTGGCTAGATTTGACAGATAAAACTATACATCCGGTGTATAGATTAGGTCAAGCATGCTGATCCTCCCCAATTCTGAGGGGGGCAGGGGGCTTGTCCGATATTGAAAAGCAACCCCTCCCCCACTCGCTGCGCTCGTCTCCCCTCCCCGAATTCGGAGAGGGGAGCAAGCAAAAGCGCCC
>JAPKMU010000224.1 GCA_026645745.1 Anaerolineae bacterium
TGAGGGGGAAACAAAAAGGCGATCCCGTTTCGGAATCGCCTTTTTGTTTTCCCTTAGTGCGGGTTGGGCGCTTTAGCCCCTCAGGGTGACCATCTGAGTTGACCAAATGTCAGATTTTCGCTGCGCACGATTTCGAACGTGCGCCGCCCATCCCAGATCATCAACCGCGATGTATTGCCATACTGCGCAGACCACGCCAACCAGTTATTCGCCGCCCATGCGGGGGACGACTCATAATCGCGGCTCTGACTGACGTTGAGCGTGATCGCCCCATCCCACACCACAATTTCGCGTCCGAGATTCGTCCCGGAAACCCACGCCAGCCGCCCGTCGGCTGACCACACGGGCGTATCATCCATGACGAGGTTCTGACTCGCGTTGATCCTGTTCTCGCCATCCCACACGATGATCTCGGCATTGCCGCCGATCACCGAAACCCACGCCAACCGCCCATCCGCTGACCACACGGGGGAGTTATCGAGATCAGAGTTTTCGGTGAGGGTGATCACGTCCAAGCCGTTCCACAGCACAATATCGAGTTCGCCAAAATTGTTCACCACCCATGCCAGCCGTCCATCCGCTGAAGGTATGAAACGCCCGTAGATATACTGCATTTCGGCGGCAGCGTGTTCTTCCACGCCGTCCCAAATTTCCAGCGTAACCCCAGTCTGCTGCAAATTCGTCCACGCCAACCGCCCATCCGACAGCCATACGGGCGACACCTCAGATACCATACGCGACTGCGTGATATTCGTCGTCTCGCGTCCGTCCCACACCATCACATCGGGGGAATAATTTGCCCACGCCGACCATGCCAGCCGCCCATCGGCTGACCACGATGGCGGGACATCCAAGCTGTACACAGTGCCGAGATCGACCACCGATACGCCATCCCAAACGCGGAGCGTTGTTTCCGGACTCATTGATGAAAACCACGCCAGTCGCCCATCGGCTGCCCATAACGGTGAATGATCAACCCGGAGTTGATCACCTGCGTCATCATCGCTCAAGTTTGTGACCACCCCGGCATCCCATATATAGAGATCGACGGAGCCCACACTATTCGGCAGATTCGCCACCCATGCCAACCGGGGGATCGTCGGGTAGATGATGTGCAGCAAACGGGTCGCGCTCACGGCGATTAGCATGAGCGCGCCCATAATCAGCGCCAAACGAAGGGTAAACTTCAGCATTGGGGGACTCCTCCTGCCAATGTTCAGGAGGAGAATTCTACCCCATTCGTTACGCCGCGTTGACCGTTGTCTTGGCGGCGCGCGGCTGACGGCGGCTCTTGGTCTGACGCTCCGCGAGGAAGTACGAGCCGATCACGAATGCCCCAGCCGTAAATTGCAGGATGATCCCCTGCCATGTGGCGAACACGCCGAACCACTGACCGAGCCAGAACGGCAGATACAACCCTTGAATCGGCGTAATCGGCAGCCAGCCCACCGACTGCATCACATGAACGGTATTACCCACCATCGTCAGCAGAACGACGCCGATGAAAACGCCTGTGACGATCAGCATCTTCTTATACGGCAGACGCACTTGCAGCGCGAATGTGATCACGCCGACGATTGACGTACCCAACAAACCGAGCGCTACGCCTTGTAACACGATCCCCGTACCTGCTTCTAACACGAGCGACTGCAAGAACAGCACCGTCTCGAAGCCTTCGCGGTAAATGCTGGTGAAGCCGAGCAGGATCAAGCCAACCGTTTGCCCGATGCTGACGGCGATCACGCCGCCGACGAGCCGCTGTTTACGGCTGTGGAAGTTCGCCATCCAGCCCGTCCAGTAGCTTTTGTGAAAAAACCAGTTCGTGATCAGCAGCAGCACGCCGATGGCGATCAGCGACACAATCGCTTCAAGCTTTTCACCAAGCGGGAGCAAAATCGTGAGCAAGCCGGACGCCACCCACCATGTAACGGCGGTCGCGGCGAACGCCAAAATTGCGCCCGTGATGAGCGGGCGGCGGAAGCGGCGCTGTTCGGCGGTGCGCAGGCTGGCGACCAGCGATGCGAGGATCAGCACGGCTTCCAGTCCTTCGCGGAACACGATGATCGCCGCATTGGTGACAACCGCCGCTGGCGTACTCCCCGCGCTCCCCAAGATCAGGCTGGCATCGGCAAAGGCGCTGGTGAGCGCGCTCACCGTCGAACGCACCTGTGTGATCGGCGCGTCCGTCGTGAGTAAAACGGATAAACCGGGCTGACTCTCTGTGCCCTGCCAGAACAGCGCCTCAATTTGAACCGCCATATCGGGCGCGAAACCGCGCAAACGCTGTTCGATGCCGAGTTCGAGCATCGCATACGCTTCTAGGCGGGCGGATTCAGCGGCGGCGTAATCGCCAGCGGCGGCGGATGTGACCACGCCATCGAGGATCGACACGATCACATCAATATCGCTGGCGCTGCCGACCGTCAGCCATTCCGAGGGGATCAGCGTGGTTAAAGCGGCGGTCAAGTCATTGATCGAAGTTTGCACGGCAGACGGATCGGCGGTCGCGTCGATCTGTGTACGTGCTTCCGTGAGCAGCACGGCGGCGCGGTCAGCGGTCGCTGCGTCAAAGGCGCTCAACGTTGGGCGCAAATCGGCAAACGCGGCGGACGCGCCTTCATGAAACGTAATTGCCTCTTGAATTTCAATCGGGCTGGTCACAACGCCGTCACGCACACCGCGCGCATATTCAACCGGAACGAGCGCGATGTAACGCATCAACTGTCCGGCGCGGCGCGCGAGTTCTTCATCGGTCAGCGGCGCGGCACGGAAACTGCCGAGTGCCGTGTCAATCGCCGTGCGTGCGGCGCTGAATGCCGCATCGTCCGCGCTGATGCTCGACTCGACGAGGCGGGCGAATTCGGCGCGCATCTCCGCTAGCGCTTGATCCGAACGCTGCGCGGCATAAGCATCCGCAAGAATTTCAAAATATCCGGCGGCGCGTCCAGCTTCTTCCGCTTGGCGGAGCGCGAAGCCGTTTGCATGGGCGCTGTCGGCATCCGCAAGCGCGGCGAGAAGCTGCCCCTGATAGGTATCGTATAAATCTGCCTGAACAGCGGAGGTGACAGTTTCCGGCTCAACCGCGCCGCGCCGGAGCGCCGCAACCGCGAGAGTCGCATCGGCATCCGGGCGTGAGAATCGATTCGACGGGCGGAACTCACGCAGCGGCAGCCACAGCGCCTTGCAGCAAAGTCGTCCATACCGCACTGCGCAAGCTGGCGAATTCCCCCGCACTGCCCGCTTCGACCGCGCCTTCAAGCTGCGCGAACAATTCATCCAAGCGCGTCCGCGTGTCCGCGTCGAACGCACCAAACGCGGACTCGGCGGTGGCGGCGGCTTGCTGCACATCTTCAAGCGCGGCGGCGGATTCGCCTTCCATTAACGCGATCTGCGCGTCAAACAGCGCTTGACGAATTGCTTCCGCCTGCTGCGGCGGTGCTTCGGTTTGCGCGAAGGCAGGTACGACAGCGAAACAGCACAGGACGACTAAGATCATAAGGCGGCGGATCACGGCATTACTCCGGGAGTTCTACGCCCGCGAGGGCGGCGACTTGGGCGATCTGTCCCGTGATCGCTTGTGCGCGGGACTGTGCCTCACTGCCATACAGATCGGCTTCTTCGGGCGTAAAAGTGCGCCCGCTCGTTTCTTCTTCGAGCAAATCCGCGACGTAGGCTTGCAGGTTGAGCAGTCCTTCGCGGATTTGCGTATCTTGCGCCGCATCGACTTCACTCACCAGCGGACTGAGTCCGTCGTACACGACCAGCAAACCGCCGAGAATGTCTTCTACGTCCGCGAGGCGCGAGATCACGACGAATTCCGCTTGAGTCGATGCCTCACCAGAAACGAAGCGCGAATCACGCCATGCGGCGAAATATTCGCTCATGGTCGGGGTCATCACGACGAGCGCGGTAAACGCATCGGTGACGTTTGGCTCCCATGCAGCGGCGGATTCGACCAAATCATCGGTGTAGTTGTGCATGGTTTCGGCGGCGGCACGCAGCACATACGCATCCGGCAGCACATCCCCGAACCCAATTTCGCCGTCACCGTTCAAGTCCGCTTCGACTCCAGAACTGTATTCCGGGCGCGTGCCCCACAGCGTACTTTCCAATACGCCGAACAAGTTACCGGGACGCTCCAGAATACGCCCATCGCGCAGCGTGAGATCGAACGGGACGCCGTTTTCCGGGTCTTCTTCCCCACTCACCCCCGCGTCAAGGATCACGTCGTATTCGGAAAGGCTCGGCACACCCGCAACGATGCCTTCGACCTGCTCATACAACGGGCTGGCGATCATCCACGCATCGCGCGAGGCATTGAGCGCTCCTGCGGTCACGTCGCGGTGGGTTTCCCACAGTGCCGCGTAGTCGAACCCTGCCGCTTCTGCCAGCATATAGTAGTCCGCCGCAGTCGCTTCGAGCGCCGACGCTTGGCTGCGAAGTTCGGTCACATTTTCGATGAGGTAGGTTCGCACGGTGGTTAAGTCAACGGTTGATTGGGCGGCGGCGGGCGCAATCAACACGCAAAATAGAATCAGCACGAATAGAATTCGCTTCACGAAACAACTCCTGACATGTTTGTGCGTGCATTGAACAGCGCCAGCTTAACCGTCAAGCGGGCGGGGTGTCCACAAACGGGATTAAGTCCAAAGTCATGCGCGGCGGGATTTATCGTTAGCCGTGCTTAAGCGTGGGGTGATGCTGTGATCAACAACACGATTAACCTTGTGTGCAATGTCATGTTACACACAGGTTAAATCTGTTTTTCTGCACCAAAATCTGTAAAAATGTGCATAAATCTACGGTTCCGAACCACAAAGTGAAGAAAATGGCTTCTCAAAAAATCGGGGTGCTGCTTGCGCAGCTTGGATCGCCTGACGCGCCGACCGCACAAGCGCTGCGCACTTATCTCAAGCAGTTTTTGTCTGACCGCCGCGTGATCGATTATCACCCGGCATTATGGCAGCCGCTTTTGCGCGGGATCATTCTGCGCGTGCGTCCGGCGAAATCGGCGCGGTTATACCAGCGTATCTGGCTTAAAGAAGGCTCGCCGCTGGTCGTCTATTCCGAGGCGCAAGCGAAGGGTCTGCAAGCCCGCTTAGGCGATCGCTGCCGCGTGATCGTGGGCATGACCTACGGCAATCCGAGCATCCGTGACGCGGTGCGCACGCTCGAAGCCGAAGGAATCACGCAGATCACCGTACTGCCGATGTTCCCGCAGTATTCTTCGACGACAACCGCCTCGATTTATGACGCGGTGTACGCGGCGGCGGCGGGGCGGCGCTCGATGCCCGGTTATGAAAACAAACGCTTCGTACCAACCCTCCGCTTTATCGAACCGTATTACGATCACCCCGGCTATATTCAAGCGATGAAGCAGCATATCGAAGCACAGGTCGGTGAACTCGATCAGCCGCCGGACAAATTCGTGATCACGTTTCACGGCATCCCGAAACGCTATACCCTCACTGGTGACCCGTACCGCCAGCAGTGCGAAAGAACCGCCGCGCTGCTCGCTGAGGCGATGGGCTGGAGTCCCGACGATTGGACGTTGAGTTTTCAATCGCAGTTTGGGCGCGAAGAATGGCTGCAACCGTATACCGAAGATGTGCTGACCGGACTGCACGCGCAAGGCGTCGAGCGTCCGTTTGTTTTCTCCCCCGGCTTTGTGACCGACTGCCTCGAAACATTGGATGAATTGGGCAATGAAGGGCGTGAGCAGTTCGCTCACGGCGGCGGACATGCCGAATCGTTCTACCTCGCGCCCTGCCTCAATGATTCGCCTGTTTGGTTGGATGCGCTGGCGGCATTGGTCTTGGAGTCCGGCAGTCTTACGAACTCGATCTAAGGCTAGATGCAGCAGTCTCAGCGGGCTGCTGCAACCTCCCACTTCACTCATTTTCGCAGAAGAAAATCATTCATTTTTCATGAAAATCGTCGAGCGGTTCTTAAGGATTTGTGAGGATAAATTGACTTAGGATTGTCTTAGGTCTTCAATTGTTAAGGGTATCAACGATGTATCCTTATCGCTATACACCCGGTACCGAAGTTTCAGGCGCTGTCATGAGCGCATTGTTCAATCATTACCAACGCGACGACGTGATCGAGTCGCTGCAAAAACATGGCTTAGATTACTTTGAGGCAGATCAATGGTATCCCGTCAATCAATTTATTGACCTGCTCGCAGAATGGGCAGAATCCCCTGCGTTCTCAACGAATCTCGTCAGCGTCGGCATGGCAATGATCTACCACATCGAACTCCCCGACGAATTGGAATCGCTCGGCAGCATCGAAAAACTGATGCTGATCGGGGATATGCACATGAGCCAACACCGGAACGGGGACGCGGGATGCTATCAAGTCGAACGCACCAGCGAAAACTCAATCCGCTACCGCGAGAATACGGTGTGGCCCGACGACATGATCTACGGGTACATCTACGGCGCAGCGAAGCGGTATCTGGATCACGGCGTACATTTTTCTGTTCGCTATGTCAGCGGCACAGAACGACAGGACACGGGAGGCGCTGCAACCACATTTGATTTAATATGGGAGGCAAAATAATGGACATCGCCCACCCGCTCCCCGCTGTCCCGCAGCCCCGGAGACAGGGTTGGCGGAATGCGTTTCGCTGGCGTCCGCTTCTGCTTGTGCCGCTTCTGATCGTACTGGTGTATTACGCGGAAGTGTTGATCGAAAATTCGCAAGACGCGCTCGAAACCGAGCACTTCACTAACCAGTCCGAAACGCTGAATGTTGCTTACAGCCAAGTCTTGACGGGTTATGAACGTTCCGCGCAGATCATCTACGATCAAGTGATTAATCAGCCCGATGTGCTCTCGCTTTACGCGCACGCCTATGGCGCTTCCGAAGCAGAGCAGGCGGTCATTCGTCAGCAGCTTTATGATCTGTTGATTGATGAATATCGCCAGTTGGAAAGCCTCAATCTGCGTCAGCTTCAGTTCCATTTGCCGGATAATGTCAGCTTCTTACGTATGTATCGCCCGGAATCCTTCGGAGATGACCTGACCGACGTTCGGTATACGGTCATGCTGGCAAACCGCGATCTCGTTCCAGTTTCTGGCTTTGAAGAGGGTCGAACGTACAACGGCTTTCGCTACGTGTTTCCGCTCTCTTACGAAGGCGAACACATTGGCAGTGTTGAAACCAGCGTGTCCTTCATTGTTGTGCAGCAAAGCATCAATGAAAGCCTTCCCGGTGGGACGACCTTCCTCCTTCGCAGTGATATTATGCAAGATGTCGTGTTTGCCGAAGAACAAGATAACTATGTCCTCAGCGATATTTCGGACTCGTATGTGTACGACCGTGAAGTGATCGACACCTATGCCGACGATGATATGCCTTGGGCGACCATTACCGCGATCAATGCCGTCCTCCCGGACGAGGTGCTGAGCCAACTGGAGCGCGGGGAAAATGTGACGACGGTCGTCACGTTGGAGGACGTGACGTATGCGATCACGTTTTTGAGTGTGCGCAATCTGCAAGGGGATCATGCCGCTTATATCGCGTCGTACCGTCGTGATGATTTCATCCCCACCACACGCTCCACCTTCACGATCAGTCAAACCGTGATCGGGCTTGCCGCCATCGCCGCTATCATCTTCTTTTGGCTGCTTGACCGCAGCACGACATTTATCAACCGCCAGCGCATCCAGCTTGCCGATCAAAATGTGACGCTGGAGACGACCAACAAAGCGCTTGATGCGGCGCGTGTACAAGCGGAAGTCGCCAACCAGTTGAAAAGTCAATTTCTCGCCAATATGTCCCACGAACTGCGAACGCCGCTCAACGCAATTCTGAATTTCTCGCGCTTTGTGAGCGAAGGCATGATGGGCGATGTCACCCCGCAGCAGGTCGAAACGCTCGGCAAGGTGAACGACAACGGGAAACATCTGCTCAGTTTGATCAATGACCTGCTCGATATTTCCAAGATCGAGGCGGGACAATTGAAATTATTCGTTGAGGACGATATCAACCTTGAGCGCGACTTCGCCGCTGTGACCGATGTCGCCCGCAGTTTGCTGGCGGATAAGCCCGTTGAATTAGTCACGCGGATCGACCCAAATCTGCCGCTGATGACTGGGGATCGCCGCCGCATCCGTCAGATCATGCTGAATCTGGTCGGGAATGCGTGCAAGTTTACCGAACAGGGGAGCATCACCATCAGCCTGAAACGCGACGGGGACGAGATCGTTTTCAGCGTCAAAGATACGGGACCGGGAATCGCGCCGGAAGATCATGAATTCATTTTCCAAACCTTCCGGCAGACCGATCACGGCGTGAAACAAGGCGGCACAGGCTTAGGGCTGCCGATTTCGCGCCGCCTTGCGGAGATTCACGGCGGAAGTCTCATACTGGAAAGCACCCCCGGCAGTGGGGCGCTGTTCACCGTGCGCCTACCGATCACGTCACAGGCGTTGGCTGCGATGAAACATGCTCAGGATGTTCTTGTGCCTGCATAGCGATAATCAGGAGAATTTGTTGTGGCGCTTTTAAACGACAAACGCATTTTTATCGTAGAAGACAATCTGGCGAATCGTGCGATTGAACAGATGATCTTGGAGCGCAACGGGGCGAAAACCGCCATCGAACGCTATGGCACAACCACGATTGAACGGTTAAAGGCATTCGCGCCAGTCGATATCATCATCATGGATTTGATGCTGCCGGACGGTATGAGCGGGTTCGACGTAACCGATCAAATCCGGGAGATACCGGAATTCAGCCAAACACCTGTTGTCGCGGTATCCGCATCAGACCCGGCAGAATCGATGCCGCGCGCCAAAGCGAAGGGATTTTCGGGATTCATCAGCAAACCGATAGATTTTGATCGCTTTCCGCAGCAGATCGCGCGAATATTAAGCGGAGAGAAGCTGTGGTACGAAGGAGATTGACCGAATTATGCCGGGAACTCATGCGCTTATCATCGAAGATAATCTAGACAGTATCGAAATATTGGCACACCTCCTCAGCATTGAGGGGATCACCTACAAAGCGGTCAGCCGACCGACGAAGTTGACT
>JAPKMU010000225.1 GCA_026645745.1 Anaerolineae bacterium
CAGCGATCTCCCGCTGCAAATTCCGTTTGTCGCGCTCATGTCTACGCTGCTTGATTGGTTTCAGCCTGCAAACACGATCATCGAGGAGGCAGTGGCGCGGGTGGGCAGTCCGGTCACCGTGCGCTTGATCGGTGATGCCGATGATGCCCGCGTCATCCTGCCAGACGGATCAACGCGGAATATGAGTGGAGAGGGTGCGGCACGCTTTTTCAGCGAAACTGATTTGCCCGGCGTGTACACGGTTGAATTGTTCGCGGACGGGCAGAGAATCGCCACCGCGCCGTTTGTCGTGAACAGCACGGATTCGCACGAAAGCGACATCACCCCACGCGCGGCGCTCACCATCGGCGGCGCGGAGATCGGCTCCGAAGCCGAACAGGATGTTGGGCAGCAAGAATTCTGGTCATGGCTGGCGCTCGCCGCGCTGATCATGCTTATGATCGAGTGGTACGCTTATCATCAGCGCATGAACGCGCCGACGCTGTTCAAGCCGCTGGTCAGGCGGCGCGCATGACGAACCTTTCGTATATTAAGGGAATGCGCTCATGACTTTTACTGCGCCGCTGGCGCTTCTGCTCCTCGTCTTGATCCCGATCACGATCCTGATCGGTCGCCCACGCTTGAAATTCCGGCGCGGGCGCGATCTTACCAGCCTCGCGCTGCGTGTGATCATCCTCGCCCTGCTGATCTTATCGCTGGCGGGCGTTCAAACGGTGCGCGCCGCTGATCGTTTGGCGGTGGTGTTCGTGGTCGATGTTTCGGACAGCATGGGGAGCGATGTTCGCGCCGAAGAACTCGCTTATATCCGTGAGGCACTCGGCTCGATGCGCCCGGAAGACCAAGCGGCGGTGGTGGTTTTCGGCGGTGAGGCGGTGGTCGAACGGGCGATGAGCAGCACCCGCGAGATCGCGCAGATTCGCTCGACGCCGAATACGGGCAACACTGACCTTGAAGAAGCGATCAATCTCGCGCTGGCGCTGTTTCCGACGGATGCAGCACGGCGCATGGTGATCTTGAGCGATGGTCAAGCGACATTAGGTGACGCGGAACGCGCCGCCCGCCGCGCAGAAGCGATTGGTGTGGAAATCAGCTATGTGCCGATCACCCGTGAAGCTGCGCCGGAGATCGCCGTTACGAGCGTGGATGCGCCGTCCAGCGTCGCGGCTGGCACACAGTTTGACTTGAATATCACGGTTGAAAGCGAAATCGCGACGGCAGCGGCGCTGATCGTCGAAGCGGGCGGCGCGACCATCAGCCGCCAAGATGTGCAGCTTTCGGTTGGCACAAATCAGTACACACTGACGATCACGGCGGAAGAAACAGGTTTCCGGGATTTCCGCGTGAGCGTGATCCCGATCAGCGAGGACGGCTTTTACCAGAATAACCAACTGGCGGCGTTCAGTCGGATTATCGGTGAACCGCGTGTATTGGTAATCAGCCGCGACGACGCCGAATCACGGTATCTGGTCGAGGCACTGACCGAAATCGGCGTGGGCGTGGATGTCACTGAACCCGCTGATCTGCCGATTGGCGTTGCGGCGCTGCAAGCGTATAACGCTGTCGTCTTGATGAATATTCCGGCGACCGAACTGCCGACCGCGCGCATGGAGGCGCTTCAGGTCTACGTGCGCGATCTCGGCGGCGGTTTGGTCGTGATCGGCGGACCGGAAACATATGCGCCGGGTGGATATTTCCAAACACCGTTGGAAGAAACGCTGCCGCTCTCGATGCAGCTTGAAGATCAACAGCGTGTGCCGCAGTTGACCATGATTTATGTGATTGACCGCAGCGGCAGTATGGCGGCGATGGGTGCAAGCGGGGTCGAAAATATCGAGCTTGCGAAAGAGGCGGTCATCCGCTCAATCGACTTTTTGCAGCCAACCGATCGCGTGGGTGTGATCGGCTTTGATGCGCGCAGCTATTGGGTTGCTGATGTGCAGCCCGTGATCAACGGCGACATGCTGCAAATGTTGATCGGCACGCTCCAACCGGGCGGCGGAACGGACATCATGGCGGGAATGCGCCTTGCCGCCGAAGCGATTACACAGGATACCAGCGAACGACGGCATATCATCCTGCTCACCGACGGCGGCGCGAATGATCGCGGCTTGGTCGATCTCACCCAAGAGCTGCGCACCCAGTATGACATCACCACCTCGGTGATCGCTATCGGCGGCGGCAACCCCGGCTTTTTGGAAGAAATGGCGGTCGAAGGCGGCGGGAATTATCACGTCGCGTCGAGCATCGCTTCGATTCCGACGATCTTCAGCCTTGAAACCGTGCTGGCGACACGCAGTTATGTGATCGAAGAACCGTTTACACCCGCGCTGGCGGGCTTAAGTCCGATTTTGGATGGGATCGACGCTGCACCGCCGCTGTACGGCTATGTCGCCACATCGCCCAAACAAACCGCTCAAGTGCTCCTCGTCACGCCGGATGAGAATACCGATCCGATCCTTGCTGCATGGCAGTACGGGTTAGGGCGGTCGGTCGCCTTCACAAGCGACGCTGCCGCGCGTTGGGGGCGTGACTGGGTGAGTTGGGAGAACTTCGCCCGTTTTTGGAGTCAGGCAGTACGCTGGACGATCCTCGAAGGCGTGAATACGAACCTCGAAACACGGGTGACGATGGAAGGCGAAACAGCGCGGATCACGGTGGATGCGCGTGATGCCAGCGGCGCATTCTTGAACGGGTTGGATTTACAAGCCTCGTTGGTTGATCCGGCGCTCGGCTCGGAGGCTATCGACTTGGAGCAGGTCGCACCGGGGCGCTATGAAGCCGCGTTCATCCCTCAAAATGAAGGCGCTTATTTTGTCGCTGTGAACGGGACGATGCCGGGCGAATCACTGACACTCACTGAAACGTCCGGTTGGGTGATGAGCTATTCGCCAGAATATGCCATCGGCGGCGCGGCGGACGTGCTTCCTGAATTGGCGCGCATCACAGGCGGCGAGTCGCTTGCAGGAAACGCTGCTGCTGTATTCGCGCATACGCTCGAAGCAGGCGCGTCAAGTACGCCGCTTGCGCCGATCTCGCTGTTGATCGCACTCCTACTCCTGCCCGTCGATATTGCCGTGCGCCGCTTGGTGATCACGCGGAGCGACTTGGCACGGGCGCGGGCGTGGCTAACCAGACGGGCGGCAGTCGAAGCGAGTGACACCGTTTCGTCACTGCAAGCAGCAAAACGACGCGCACAGGAACGCGCAAGCACGCCAGAGTCGGATCAAGCGCCGCTTCCCCCACTTCCGACTGCACCGCCGCCAACATTTACCCCGCCGCCGCCGCGTGAATCGATCACTGCGCCGCGCACCATTCCAGAACCGGATAAACCGGGGGAGAATCTGGCAGGCAAACTGCTGCAAAAGCGCCGCCCGCGCGATGAATGATGGCTTGACATTAAAATCGTGAAAAATTTCCCAATTTTTTGAGCGATCGGCGTTTAGCAGTTTATACTCCTGAGAACGTTCACATTCTGCGTGGAGTATAGGGCTGACGGTATGGCGACCGAACTTTCATGGGTGGTTGAATCACGGGTAATGCGGATTCAGTATATTGATGACGTGACGATGAGTGAACTACAAGCCGTCATGGATCAAGCGGCTGACATTTTGCTTTCTGATGAGGAGTCCCTCGAAATTCATACCATTGCCGACATGAGCAAAATGAAATCCCTACCGTCGAATTTAGCACAGCTTGGTTCGATGATGAGTATCTTCAAGCATGTACGGGGCGTGATCGTGATGGTTGTGCCAGAGAGAAATTCCCTTATGCGCTTTCTGGCGTCATATGCCTCAAAGATGACCGCAAAAAAGGCGCGAATGCTCACCGCATTTTCGTTTGAAGAAGCGATTTCTCTGCTGCAAGAACGCGATCCACAGCTTCAACTTACCTTTTGACAACCACTCACTCGACTTCACGCCCTACCGATTCATGAGTCGATAGGGCGTTTTTCAACCCCACAAAGTTCACAGAAAATTCATACGCGAAATAAAGACCATTTTTCATAAATGTTTCACACACTACGAATGTTATGTGTAATACACTGAGTGTATCGAAACGATTCACAACAACTCAACGGATAAATGGGCATTCAATTCACATGGCTGAATGAGCCACACGTTTTACTTGAGCAGTTCACAGGTCGGGTCACGTTGAACGACTTGCGCCATGCTGCAACCGAAGTTGATCACCTTCTACGTCAACGATCAGCGTTGGCGCAGTCACAGCCGCTGCATACAGTGGTGGATGTGACACAGGTCACGGACTTCCCCGCGAATCTGGCGCGCATCAAAGCAATAATGCCGCCGCCAACGCATGCGCGCGGATGGTTGATCCTTATCGTACCCGAAGGCAATCTGCTTCTCCATTTCGTGAGCGCGTTTGCGCTTCAACTGCGCTCGTCGCCGCATCAATTCCGCGCGTTTTACTCGCGTTCGCATGCGCTCGATTTTTTAACCGCACATGCGCGCCTTGAAGGTGTGCCGTCAGTGTGCCGCTGCCCAAACTAGGGTATCACCGCCGCTCCTCTCCCCTCTCTCCCCTTATGGCTAGTGGCAAAAGCCGCAAAGCGATCTATAGTTATCGCAGCAGGACAAGCTCGATACGTTGGTCGCGCAATGAGTGTGAAGGCTTTTGAGGGATCAAAGAAGATGACAAAACTTACTCGTCCGTTGGCGTTCCTACTTGTGGCAGCGCTGTTCTTCGGCGTCGTTGGTGTGGCGGTTGGTCAAGATGCCCCATCCATTCCGGCAATGGCATGCGCTGAACCCGGCGAACTCACAATGCGTGTGTGGGATGAAAACTGGGCGGCAGTGATTCAGCAGAGTACTGCCCCGGCGCGACGGTCACATTGGAAGTCGTTCCTTGGGATCAATACTGGACGCTGCTGCGCACAGACGCGACTTCTGGGAATCTGCCGGATATCTTCAATGTGTCGCAGGATCGGTTCTTCTTCTATGCGGAAAACGGCGCGATTCTGAATCTTCAGCCGTATTGGGACGAATTCGGCGTTGATACGTCGCTGTGGGGTTCGGGCATGATTGATCCGTACCGTTGGGGCGAGGCGCGCGACCTGTACGCCGCACCTGTCAACTGGGATACGATCGTCATGTTCTACAACAAAGACATGTTCGATGCAGCGGGACTTGATTACCCGACCGCTGAATGGACATGGGACGATTTCGCGGCAGCCGCCGCAGCGCTGACCGACCCGGCGAACGATGTCTACGGTGCGGCAGTGTACAGCGAATATCAATCAGGCTACACCAACTTCATCGCCAGCACGGGCATTCCGCCAGTGGTTGGCGCAGGACGTACTGAATGCACGCTCGATGAGCCGGGCAGCGTTGAAGCGCTGGAATTCCTCGCCGGTTTGTACAACGATGGCTATATGCCAAGTGTCAGCTTGATCGGCGGCGCAAGCGCGTCCGACAGCTTCAACTTCTGGCTGGCAGGTCGCGTAGCAATGGTCACCAACGGTTCGTGGAATCTGCCGACGGCGATTGAACAAGCAACGTTCAACTGGGACGTGGTTCAACTGCCGCGCAACCCCGAAACCGGACGCACGCGCTCGATTGTTCACTCGGTCGGCTATGTTGCCTCCTCCAACTCGGACGCGGCTGATCTTGCGGCGAACCTGATTCTGTATCTGGTCAGTGACGAAGGCTCGGCATTCTTCGCAAATGCGGGCGGCGTCGCTCCGGCAAATCCGGCGCAGCAGCAGGCATGGGTCGATTCGTTTGGCGAAACGTCGGTCAATATTCAGGCGTTCGTCGATGCCCTTGAGGACTCACAGGGCGTCACGGTTTTCGACGAAATTTGGGATACAGCCAACACCGAACTGGTGATCAACATTTTCGACCTGAATGTTCCGGTCGTGGATGCAGTGGCTCAGGCGTGCGGCTTCATTGACGCGCAGCTTGCCGCCCAGTAAGTGATCTATCACCGCAAAGAACACAGCGAGCGCCCCTCACTGTGTTCTTTGCGCCCTCTGCGGTTAAACTCGATCTATTCTTTGGCGATTGTATGACCGGATTCCTGAATCTATTCGGCAAAACACCACTCACACGACGGCGGGCGTTTTGGGGCTTGGCACTCGTCACCCCGAACGTTCTCGGCTTGTTGTTCTTCTTCGGTATTCCGGTTTTCATTGCTTTTCGCACATCGCTGCAAGACTGGAATGGAATCCGCCCCCCGGTAGAAATTGGGTTGGGCAACTTTGACCGCTTGCTCCATGATCCGAGCTTCTGGAATTCGGTCGGCGTCACCCTCAAGTTGATGCTCGTCGTGATTCCGGTGGGGATGCTGCTTTCGCTGATCGTCGCATTGATGCTCAACCGAAAACTGCGCGGGCGTTCGTTTTTCCGGGTGGTTTATTTTCTTCCCGTCGTCACCTCCACCGTAGCGGCGACCATGGCATGGACATGGATGTTTCAGCCGCGCTACGGACTGATCGCCAACCTTTTAGAGCCGGTTGGATTGCAAGACCTGAATTGGATCACCCGCCCCGATCTTGTCTTGTTCCCAATTGCGGCAGTGGTGATCTGGCAGCGGCTCGGCTTTGACATGATTTTGTTCTTGGCAGGCTTGCAAGCCATTCCGCGCCAGCTTTACGACGCGGCACGCATCGACGGCGCGAACGGGATTCGGCTGTTCCGTTTTGTCACGCTGCCGCTGCTCTCTCCTACGACATTTCTCGTGCTGATCTTGCAGGTCATCAGCGCGATTCAAATTTTCGATCAGGTCTACATCATGACGGCGCGCACAACACGCGGCGGCATGAATGACAGCGCGACGACGCTTTCACTGTTCTTATATGAAACTGCCTTTACGGACTCGGATTTAGGCTATTCAGCGGCGGTTGCGCTGGCAATGTTTGCGATCACACTGCTGCTTACACTGATGCAGATCACATTCCAGCGGCGGTGGGTGTATTACGAAAGTGGGTCAGCATGAGCGCAGCCTCCCCAAGCAGAAACGTAGCAGTCGCGGAGGCGGGCGCGCTCCGCGATGATCTCAATACCGCGTGGAAACTCATCACCTATGCGATTCTGATCACAGGGGCGGTGGTGATGGCGCTGCCGTTCTTCTGGATGATCTCGACGGCGTGCAAAGCGCCGCAAGATTTGAATACGCTCCCGCTCCAGTGGATTCCGCAAAACCCGGTGTGTGCGCAGAATATCGCGGCGCTGTATGAACAGTCACCCAACTTCAACAGCTACTTGCTTAACAGCGCATTCGTGACGATTGCGCGCACCGTCGGGCAGTTGATCACCTGTTCGCTGGCAGCCTACGGGTTCGCGCGTTTTCAGTTTCCGGGGAAGAACGTCTTGTTTGCGCTCTCACTCGGTTTGCTGATGGTGCCGTTTCAAGCAATTTTGATCCCGGAATACCTGCTGCTGAGGCAGCTTAACTGGCGTGACTCGTTTGCCGCGTTGATCATCCCCGGCACATTCAGCGCGTTTGCGATGTTCCTGCTGCGGCAAGCATTTATGCAAATTCCGGTTGAGCTTGAAGAAAGCGCCATGATCGATGGGGCAAATCCGCTTCAAGTGCTGTTTCGGATCACGCTGCCGCTCTCGCGGGCGGCGATTGCCGCGTTTGTGGTGATCACTGTGCAAGCGGCATGGAACGATTTTCTATTTCCACTCGTGGCAGCGCCCAACAACCCCAAGGTGATCACGATTGGGATCGCGCTGCTGCAAGGGGAACGCTCAACGCCTTGGAATCTGCTGATGATGGGGTCATTTATCGCCACCGTACCGATGCTGATGCTGTTCGTGATTCTTCAGCGGCATTTCGTCGAAGGCGTGTCATTGAGCGGGTTGGGCGGGAAGTAGGACAAGTAGGCGCAAAGACGAGTCTGCTTGTCTTTGCGCCTTTGTGTGCAATGTTTTTCCGTCACACAGCGGCAGACGGCGCATTCTTGCGCACCGCATCGAGCGCTTTTTTCGCGCTTTCATTCGGTCCTACGCCGATTTGCTGATCGATCACGATCCCGTTTTCATCAATCACGATATACGAGCGGTTCGTCATCGGCACGGGCAGAATACTGAGCAGATTCATCTTCGTACCGTACATGAGATGCACTTTGTAACCCGGATCGCTCAGCAAGTCATAGCGTAAGCCGCGTTTTTCGCCCCACGCCTTTAGTTCAGCGGGTGTATCGTGGCTGATGCCCAACACAACCGCATTCGCCGCTTTCAACTCGGTGAACTCGTCGCGGAAGGCGCACGCCTGCGCGATACATCCTGTGCTGAACTCGTTCGCTTTCGGGAAGAAGAACAGAACGACCTTCTTCCCACGAAGCTGACTCAAACGCACGGGCTTGTTGTCTTGATTGAGCAGTTCAAAATCGGGGGCTGGCTGACCGGTAGTGATCATAGGGGTTCTCCTCTTACGGTAATGGAATCAAATCACCATTAGGATAAACCGCCTGCATGAAGTCCAGATGAAAATGAGATATGCGGAGTCGAATCACAAAAAAGGGCGCGACCGCACCCGGTCACGCCCCGCTGATTAGCCTACGATGCGTTCTACATCTCCTGCAGCACGCGCCGCGCGATCACCATGCGCTGCACTTCGCTTGTGCCTTCGCCAATCGCCATCAAGCGCTGATCGCGGTAGATGCGTTCGACCGGAAATTCGCGGCTGTAACCGTAACTCCCATGAATCTGAATCGCATTATGCGCGACTTTTTCCGCGACTTCGCTCGCCATCAGCTTACCCATCGCCGCCTGTTTGCCGTAGTCTTTGCCGTTGTCTTTCAGCCATGCGGCACGCTGCACCATCAAACGCGCAGCTTCAATCTCCATCGCGGCATCTGCGATCATCCACTGAATCGCTTGATAATCGGCAATCGGTTTGCCAAAGGCGTGACGCTGCTTGGCGTACTTAACCGCTTCTTCGTAAGCGGCTTGCGCCAACCCGATG
>JAPKMU010000226.1 GCA_026645745.1 Anaerolineae bacterium
TCCGTGCTGATCGCGATCTGTTGATCCGGGAAAAATTCGTCATAAATCCCCGGCTTGATCGCGGTGCGCATGTGTTTGAGTCCTTCTAAGCCATGAAACGGTGAATCAGGCTGCAAAGCGGTGATCTGCACCTCCGGGTTATAGTCTTTTAGGCGGCGTCCCGTGCCCATCAGCGTGCCGGACGTGCCTAACCCGGCGGTGAAGTGCGTGACCGCGCCGCCTGTCTGCTCCCAAATTTCGACCCCTGTCGTGGTGTAATGCGCCTGCCAATTGGCGGGGTTGTTGTACTGATCCGCGTAAAAATAGGCGTTCGGGTGAGCGGCGACCGCATCGCGCACCGCACGGATCGCGCCGTCGCTTCCCTCCAGCGGATCCGTAAGCACGAGTTCCGCGCCGTAAGCGCGCAAGATGGCGATTCGCTCCGGGCTGACGTTGGCGGGCAAATACAGCTTGATCTTGTACCCTCGCGCCGCGCCGAGCATCGCATAGGCGATCCCTGTGTTGCCGCTGGTGCTGTCGATCAGGGTCATGCCGGGGCGCAGTATGCCGTCGCGCTCCGCTTGACGGATGATATTCGCCGCCGCGCGATCTTTGACGCTGCCGCCGGGGTTCATCCATTCTGCTTTAGCGAAAATTTGGACATTGCGCGGCAAATGTGCGGTGATGCGCTGAAACCCGAGCAGCGGCGTGTTTCCGATCAGTGTGTCAATATCGCTGACATCGCGGTATACAATCTTGGGCGCTTGATATAGGAGTGTCATTCCTGTCCTCTTATCTCAACAAAAAACGCCGATCCGCAAACAAAAAGCGTGAAGCGCAGGGGAGTAACTCCCTTTCTGGGCGCTTCACGCTCCGGTTGACGGTCGGCGTTTCGGCTTAAACGTGAGCGGGTTGATCTAACCCGTTACGAAAAATTCCGTTTGGCTCGCTGTCCCCTCGGTGAACGCCCGGTTCGGACAGCAACAACACACCTGATAAATCATCATGAATCCTTCAAAGCGGACTGGTATCCGGTTTCAATGTACAAGAAAGCGGAGTTTGTGTCAACAAGCGTTACGCAACTGCTTATGAATCGTCTGCTATAGTGGGTGTGCGCAACTGATCATCGAGGCAGGCTTTCATGCCGAAAATCTACTTTCCCGGCATCAATACCCTACGCTTTTATGCGGCGATGTCAGTGGTGCTGTATCACTTCGTCGCGCCGAGCTATCAGTTTGGCGATACGTCGCCGTTCATGAATACGCCGGTTCGACCGCTCACGCTGCACGGTCATGATGCGGTGACACTGTTTTTCGTGATCTCAGGTTTCTTGATCTTTACGCTGCTTCTACGCGAAAAAACGACCACCGGAACGGTATCGGTGCGGCAGTTCTACCTGCGCCGTGTCTTTCGTATTCTGCCGCTTTACTACTTGACGATTGGAATCGGAATCGTCA
Source organism: Anaerolineae bacterium (assembly GCA_026645745.1). Taxonomy (GTDB): domain Bacteria; phylum Chloroflexota; class Anaerolineae; order Aggregatilineales; family Phototrophicaceae; genus Flexifilum. Next base: position 1,437 of record JAPKMU010000226.1, read on the forward strand.
CGGTGTTAATCCTCTCGCCGCTCCTGACCGAACGCGGGTGGTGGGAATGGACAAACCCGCTCACATGGGTGGGGCTGATGTTGTTCTTCTACAATATGATTGGCGGCATGGCACTGCCGATCACGCATTTGTGGTCGCTCAATGTGGAGGAGCAGTTTTATATCGTCGCGCCGCACTTGATCAAGCGTTTAAAGTCGCTGCCGCTGGCACTGCTGTGGTTTGCGGGGCTTAAACTGCTGCTCCAATTGGCGTGGTTTGTGCTCCATAAAGTGACCGGAGACGGATTTTACTTCTACCTGTTCAACTTGTTTTCGAATGTTGGATTCGAATCGATTGCGTTGGGTGGGCTAGGCGCGTATCTCGTGTTTCACCGGCATCCACTTGTCCGCACGCTCACTCAACCTGCTGTGCAAATCGCTGCCGGACTCGGGTTTCTGATCATCGCGCTGGTCGGCACGAATCCTGACTTCTGGTATCAAATCACAATTTCGGTGATTTTCTTCCTTGTGGTGATCAATATCGCAGCGGCGCAGCGCTGTTTCTACCGCGTTGAATCGCCCTTGCTCCGGCGCTTGGGCGATCTTTCGTACAGCATCTACATGGTTCACAGCGCGGTGATCTGGTTCGTGTACGCGTCTGGCGTGCGCGGACTGCTCTACTACGGTTTGATCGTCGGGATTACGCTAATCGCCGCCTACGGACTGCACACGTATTATGAGAAGCCTTTTCTGCGCCTTCGGGATCGGCTGACACAGGCGCGTAGTACCCTTGTCAAACCGACTGCCGTCGGTTAACCATCCGCCAAAATTTTATCGACTGCCGCCGCGAGTTCGCGCAGATTCGTCACCCGGTATACGCCGTGTGAAGCCGGGGCGTAGAGGTGCATATCGCTGTCCCCCGTTCCCCACTGGCTCGGATGTTCCGGGTTGAACCATAATAAGCGGCGGCTCTTACGCATCACTTCCTGCATAATATCAATGCGCGGATCGTTATGATTATTCCGCCCGTCCCCCAACACGATCACCGTCGTTTTGCTGGTCAGCACGCCCATAAAATCGCGCTTGAACGTCGCCATGCTCCCGCCTAAATCCGTGTTGTAGTAACCGGGGCGGTTTTCGCTCAAGACTTTTTCAACGGCTTGCATCGGCTGATGTTCTTTGAACACCATGCTGATGTCTACCATATCGCTGATGAACACATAGCTGTTCGTGCGCGCCACTTGATCTTGGAGTTCGTAGATCAGCGTGAGCAAGAATTCGGCGCAGTAGCGCATCGACGTGCTGATGTCGCAGATCAGCACCAGCGACGGCTTGACGTGTTTTTCGCGGTATTGGAGTTCAAGCGGCACACCGCCGTAACGCATGTTGGCACGGATCGTTTTACGCGGGTCAAGCGTACCCGTTTTCGCGCGTTTTTGACGGAGTGCGGCACGGCTGCGGAGTTTTGACGCCAAGCGCCGGATTTCGTCGCGGATCGCATCCACTTCGCTGTCGCTCAAGCGGGTGAACGGTACATCGAGCAGGTCTTCTTTCGGCTTCGGCTCTTGAGACGCCATTTGTTCCGCCAATGATGCGCCTACATATTGGCTCACCTGCTCGTTGAGTCCGGCGGCGTTTTGCTCCAACATGTCGCGGAGTTCCTGCTGCGCCTCTTGGCTCATGCCCATTTGCTCAAGCTGCGCCATGAGTTGATCGATCATTTGCTGAAGCTGCTGCAAGTCCATTTGACGCTGCATGCGCCGCTCGAACCAAGGGCGCTGATACATCCCGCTCGCCTGCTCCATTCCGGCTTGTTTACCCTGTTGATCCAGTTGATCTTGGCTAAACGGCTGCCCCTGAATTAATTGGCGCAGCAGTTCTTTTAATGCGCCCAAGTTACCGATCAGCGATTGGAGCGCCTGTTGAAGCATCTGCTTTTCTTCAGGCGAAAGCTGATTCGGGATGTTTTGCATCGGCGGCACTTGTGAACCAAAGAACAGCGGGAAGAATTCCTCGAACGTGCCTTGATCCTTCGCTTCTTTGTTTTCATGGCGGCGCGGAAACTCTCGCGGTCGCTTACGCCCAACTCCTCGACACCGCGCATCGCATCCATGCTTTCCGCAAGGGAAATGCGTATACCCGCCGCGCGCAGCGCCCGGATGAAGTCGATCATACGCTTGTCCATACAGGGGACTTTCCACTAAACCCGCCGTCTAAGCCCGATTATACGGAGGTTCGCGGAAATGCGTCAACCAGCCGAAAAGGGGAGGACAGGGCAAACGCATCACGACACTAGATCAAGAGAAAAGAGTCAACGCAAAGGCGCAAAGGCGCAAAGGGACTCTGAAGGCTTGTCCGATATTCAAAACCGACCTCTCTCCTACTTGCTTCGCTCGTCTCCCCTCCCCGTTTGCGTGTTGACGGGACGACACTTCTCGCTTGACGTAGTGCTCCTCACCCCCCAACCCCCTCTCCATCGCAAGCGATAGAGAGGGGAGAAAACAAGGGTCATAAAGCAAATATTGAAATGGGTTCTAAGGTGTTACGCGGATATACCCCGCCGAACCCATTCCCCGGTAACATCAAAGGGTGTGAGGTGACGCATGAATGAATTTTTGCTCGTGTTGGGAATGGCGGTCGTAACATTCGCTGTGCGCTACCCCGTGCTGGCATTGGTGGGAAAACTGAAACTGCCGCCGGGGGTGTTTCGGGCGCTCAAGTATGTGCCGGGAGCGGTGCTTGCCGCGATCATCGTGCCGGGGGTGCTGATGCCCGAAGGTGTCATTGACATCAGCCCGACGAATACGTATTTGATCGCCGGAATCGCTTCCGGGTTGGTCGCATGGCGAACGAAAAATGTACTGCTGACGATCCTGATCGGTATGGCGTTATTTTTGATCCTCCGTTTCGTGATTATCGGCATGTAGCCAACACATCGATTCTCCGCATAATCAATGCGTATCGATACGAGAGGGGAATCCTATGCACGCATTTGAGATGACCGAGCTTGCGATCCAGCGGGCGCAGCAGGGCAAGGTATATTTGGAGTTTCTGCGCGTCCCGTCGATGAGTCTGGGTGTGTATCATTTACCCGTTGGCGCGCATGATCAACAGCTCCCGCACAGCGAAGACGAGGTCTATTACATCGTCAGCGGCAAAGCGAAAATTACCGTGAGCGGCGAAGTTCGCCCGGTGCAGGAAGGCAGCATCGTCTATGTTGCGGCTTACGACGAACACCGTTTCCATGATATCAAGGAAGACCTGACGATCATTGTGTTTTTCTCCCCCGCAGAACACACCAATCAAGCAAGCGACTAACCTAATACTGCGCGGATGCTTGATCCGCGCAGTACTCTACCCGAATTCCAACCTAGAATTCACAAGTATTCATGAAGATAAATGGAATCTTCGCGTAATGCTATGGCATGATCTTAAGCATCGTGTCTCATCATCGCTGAGGTTTTATTTCATGACTACCCTGCATCCGCTTTTTCGCAGGTTTCCTATCAAAGAAGAGCGCACTTTATCCAATGGCAGTCGCATCACCCTTCCGTATCACATCTACAACGGTGAGATGCTGATGATCGGCGGCACCATTGATTATGACAACGCCCGCGAACTCCTAAAAAATGAAACTGTCGAACCGATGCGCACGGCATCTGGGCGGTCTCCGTTCGCCATATGGGTTTGCAACTTCATTGAATCGAATGCGGGAGCGCATCAAGAACTTCAGTTTTCTTTGTTCACTTCCAAAAAAGCCGAACCGCTCACTGACCACCCGTATGCGTTGATCGCACGGATGGCGCTCGATGGCGGGCTGCGCATGGTCTGTCACGGCTTATGGAACTCAACCCCGCTGGTTGTCCAATACAACCGCGAGGTGTTCGGCTTAAATGCATGTTTAAGCAGCGGCGTGATTCACCGCGTCGATTCGCACTGGGTGTTCAGCATGGAAGATGCGGATCAAAACCCGCTGATCAGCGGCAGATTGGCGGAACAAAAAGGCTTAACGCCCAGTTCACTCATTGAGATGCTCAGTATCGTCGGCTGGCGGAACGCACTCACGATTGCACGCCAACCTTGGCTAGAAATGCGCGTGGTCAATCCGATTGGGATTTGGAACGCCAACAAGACGGCGATCACAGGGGCAGTTGGGGGGCAGCGCAATTACCGCATGTTTGACCCTGCGAGCGATACACTGACCATTCATGCGCCGGGTTATGCGGATATGGGGCTGATACCGAATTTTATCTACGAGATGCGCGGGGTTAAATTCGTGTACAACGAGCCGGAATAACGGGGGCTTGCGCGCATTCGTCACGATTCACACGACGGCTTAATGAGGAATGTCATAATCAGCGGCGGCGCATCAAGACGATAATGCGAAAAGTTACCTGCTCTCACTGCGAAGGCGAACCACACCCATTATGAACGGCTTGATGCGCACTGCGCGCCAGCGCCCCGTCCTTAGTTATGTCGTGCTTACGCTCCTCTGGTCATTCTTCTTTTGGGGCTTGATCTTAACAATCACGCCCGCTGGAACCCTCCTTGAACAACCGATGAAACCCGCTGCTTTCGGGTTCATGATGCTCGGTTTGATCGGTCCGACGTTTGCTTCGTTGATCTGCACACGCCTCATCTACGGAAAAGGCAGCATTCGCGCGCTTTACGCTCGGCTCGGAATGTGGCGAATGGGCGTGTGGGGCTTGATGATCGTGATCCCACTGCTGATCAACCTCGTGCAGCTTGCCGCGTATGGGATGCTTGGCGGGAACACCGCGATCAATATTGGTGAACGTCTGCCGATGGGGTTGATGTTCGGCGTGTTCGCGGGGCTGCTAGAGGAATTCGGCTGGCGTGGATTTATGCAGCCGCATCTACAAAAACACTTCTCGCCGTTCGTTTCGGCGTTGATCGTCGGCTTGGTTTGGGGCGGTGTGTGGCACGGCTTCGCGGATTACATCGGGATCGCTCAGGAGGGCGCGACGAAATTGGCGCTGATCCTGCTGCTCGGTCCCGCACTTTTGACCGCTTACGCGGTGATGCTGGCAGCGCTGTACAACAAAACACGCGGGAGTATGCTCGCGTGCGTAGGTTTCCACTTCTTCATTTCGTTCAGCGGCTTGGTGTTTGAAATTCCGTTCGCCAACGATGGTGAGCGCGTCACATGGGCGTTGATCAGCGTCGGGCTGGCGTGGGCGGTCGCATTGGTGATCGCGTTCGCGGCGGGCATGTTCGCTAAAGCGCCTGATCTAGTGCCGCAGAAAGTGTAAAGACGCTGGTTCTACGGGAGTTGGTGTTTTTTACCTCCCCCTGCCCCCTCCACTGCGTTTCACAGGACGACACTTTTTCCTCACCCCCCGACCCCCTCTCCATCGCAAGCGATAGAGAGGGGGAGCAGATCGCTTGTTTTCTCCCCTCTCTAACCAAAGGTTGGAGAGGGGCAGGGGGTGAGGAGATTTTTACGCCTGTGCGACGGGCTGCATGTCGTCGAGCGGTTGAAGCGCTTCGCGGTCATCCACCCACTTGATCGTCATGAGCGCGGCAGCGCACCCTTGACCGGAGGCGGTGATCGCCTGACGGAAGGTTTGATCATGAATTTCGCCGCCCGCGAATACGCCTTCAACGCTGGTGCTGTGATCGGCAGCATTCACGCTCAAATAGCCTTGATCATCTAATGCAAGCTGACCGCCAAAGATCGCGCTGTTCGGGTCATAACCGATGAAGATGAACACGCCATCCACCGGCATATGGGTCTTAGCATCGGTCTTGACATTGCGGAGCGTGACGCCGGTCGTCAAGCCGTTTTCACCCTTCACTTCATCGACGACGGTATCGAAGATAAAGCGGATTTTCGGGTTGGCTTTCGCTTTGGTCTGCAAGGCGACACTGGCGCGCAGTTCGTCGCGGCGGTGAATGATCGTCACCGTGTTGGCGAACTTGGTCAGGAAGATCGCTTCTTGCAGCGCACTGTCGCCGCCGCCGACTACGATCACTTCTTTGTTCCGGTAAAACGCGCCGTCACAGGTCGCGCAGTAGCTCACGCCGCGCCCGGTATATTCGATTTCGCCGGGGATGTTTAGGTGACGCGGGCTTGCGCCAATGGTGACGATCACCGCATCCGCCGAAATTTCTTCGCTGTGCGTTTTGATCAGGAAAGGCGATCCTTTTGAAAGATCAATCGCGGTCACGCTGTCCCACAAGAATTCCGCGCCGAATTTTTCCGCCTGATCTTTCATGCGCTCGGTCAGTTCAGGTCCGGTAATCCCATCGGGGAAGGCGGGGAAATTGTCAACATCATGCGTGGTGGCGATCTGCCCGCCGAACTGCGGTCCCGTGATCACAGCCGTGCTGAGTTCCGCGCGGGCGGTGTAAATCGCGGCGGTTAATCCAGCAGGACCCGATCCGATAATGGCGACACGTACTTTCTTCATCTAGGGGAGTTCCTCTTGCTATGGCGTTATGATGACAGTATGGGGAATTGACGGGATCGGCAGGAGAGTCCTTACGCATCACTCACTATCTTTGAGCAATCCCGCTTGTTCGGCGCACATGATCGCAATCAGCGCGTCCCATTCCTCTTTGCAGTCGCGGCAGCATTTCAGGTGAGCTTCCACCTCTGGGATGAGCGTGCAAATATCCGCGCCGCTGCTCACCAATTCCGCCAAGCGGCAGAGGTGCGCATCGCAGCTTTCACAATCGATCACGCCATCGGCGTGGGTATCGAAGATCGTTTTGATCAGCGCTTCGACGTGGTGATTTTGTTCGTCCGTCATTGCTGCTTTATCCCTACTGCCTCATCTCTATTGATCTGGATGAGCGCGAATCGTGCAATCTTACGCTATTCACCAAACAAGTTGAGCATGTATTCCATCGATAAACCCTGCTGCTGAAAATGCGTGCGCAGTTTGCGGCGCGCATCGTGGATCAGCTTATACAAGGCGTTGCGATTCGTCCCCATTTGATCCGCGACAATCTCCAGCGGCACATTATTGACGGCGTGCGCGACCAACGCTTGAAACTGGCGTTCGGTCAGCACATCTTTGAGTGCATCCTGAATGCGGTTGAAAACTTCGGTGCGTTCAGCCGAACGTTCGGGGGAAAGTGGTTTGTCGCTGGTGATCGGATTCGCGGTCGCGCTGACCGTATCGCCGTCGGCGGTTAGGTCATCGAGGCTGAAATCTTTATAGCGCGCACGGCGTAAATCACTGATCGCCACCCGCACGGCGATTCACTGCGTTCACGGCTGAGGTAATAAAAAATGCCGCGCTGAAGCCGCTCCTTCAAGTCTGCGATTGCCTGCGTCTGCACGTCGTCGCCGCCGCGCAAATCCGCAAGCCACTGCTCATTGGATCGTTCTGTCCGCTCCACCGTACACGCCCATTGTGTCAGCTATTCCGGTGGAGCGATTGTACCCCAAGATCACTTTAGGGCGACACTTCGGCGTGTAAATTCCACCAACAGCACCAGCGTCCCCAAGCGGAGTTCATCCCCGTTACGGAT
>JAPKMU010000227.1 GCA_026645745.1 Anaerolineae bacterium
TATCGGCAACATGTGGGCGACCGAACCGAATTTCACCGAAGCGCAGCTAATGGGAATCGAAGTGCCGACCTTGATTATCGACGGCTGGCAGGAAGAAGCGATTTATGCGGAGCATGCGTTTGAAATGGCGCAGTTGATCCCGAACGCCGAACTCGTGCTGATGCCGGGGGTTGGTCACTTCGCCATGTTCTTGACCCCGGATATGTTCAACAGCATCGTATTGAACTATCTCGGTCGTTAAGTTTTCGGCGCAGGCGTAGGATTATCGTTTCCTACGCCTTGCGCCCACCACGCAACCTCATGAACCGTCAGATCACTTTTCAAGACCGTGTGAATCGCTTGGGTGATATGCGGCAGGTGATCCGGTTTGGGGCGTCGTCTTAATCGCAGCATCCACAAACACCCCGGATCGTAATCGACCCCGATCCGCCATTGCGAGCGTTCATCGAGTCCGTTGGATTCAACCGCGCTGACGGAAATCCAATAGTGCGATCCGTCCAGTATCACCCAGAACCCGTACCCGTAATCCTCCGCGATCACCTCACTCACATCGAACGCAGCGCGAATCAGCCCGACGCGCATCCAAGCCGCCAGATCATGTCCTAACATGTTGTTGATCGCATCGAGCGCGAGAGTCTGACTAAAACGGGTTGAAGTAAAGGTAACGTCGGGCATACGCTTTTGCTCACAGCCCTGCCTTCCGCACTCGTCCGACAAATTGAGCGCGGAAGGCAAGGGGAGCGGGTTACGGCTGAGGATCGCCGCTTATGCCAAAGCTGGCTGCCAGCAGCGAGAAGTCCGTCAGGCTGACGTTGGTATCGCCGTTGAAGTCAGCATTAGCGTTCCAGTTCGGGCTGGCAGGTGTGCTTAGGTATGCCGCCGCGAACGCCGAGAAGTCGAGCAGGTCAACTTGATTGTTCCCCTGTGTGTCGCCTTCGCGCAGCACACCGACATACACATTGTTCGCGCCGTTGACGATGGTTGCGGTCACGCTCTCCGCGAGCGTATGCGCATTCTTGACCCAGAAGACATACGAACCGGGGCTGAGACTGGTGATCGTGAAGAAGCCGCTGGTATCGAGATTGTACGTCACGTTGTCGATTACCCGCGTGCCGCCGGTCGTTTCAACGATCACACTCACCGGAACTGCCCATGAGCTGTGCGGCGCGGGGTTGGCACGCTGCAAATCAACCTCAAGCGTAACGGTTGCGCTTGGCGGCGGCGTGGATGTCGAAATGTTGAACACGAGCGAATGCGTATTCGGCACGCCTTCGTTCGCCCAACTGTTGTAAGCGACGAGGAAGTAATAGGTTACGCCTCCTGTCGCGCTGAAACTCACGGCAGAAGTATCCGCGCCCGCGTTTTGGTCATTACACGTCACTGACGAGAGAACACCACCGCTGCTGGTATAAACGCCTAACACTGTGTCAAGCTGAAATACCGAGCCATCGGTGTAGGTGCTGCCCGTCGTATTCGCATCGACCGTCTGGGTATAAGCTGGTGTGTAAGCATACCAGAGCGAGTTGGCGATCCGCTGGCTGCACACCGACGATGGATCGGTGGTGCTGGTGAAACTGCCGAACATGCTGCGCGTCACACTGAACGGGAGCGAAAGCACAGTCGAACCGGGGTACAAGTCGCTCGTCACAGCCGAATTCGTGACGACGTTTGTCAGCGCATAATACGCATTCACGCGACCAAAGCCGCTGGCGGTATCGTAGCCCACGCCCGTCACGGTAATATCCTGAGCCGTCCGCATCAAGCGGTCGCGGATTTGCTCGGCGGTAAGCCCTGAAGTCGGAGCATAAGAGAGCATCAGCCCGACGATACCCGCCGTAACCGGTGTCGCCGCACTCGTCCCGTTGAAGTAATCGTAGTCAGACGACGTATAGCCGTCCGCGCCTGTCAAGTCGGTCGAAACGATACGCACGCCCGGCGCGGTCACGTTGTTTTCTGACCCCCAGTTATTGCCCCACCAATATTCAAAGTTGTTGCAAGCATTATTGGTCGGGGTTTTGTTCTGGTCGCACATATTGCTTGCGCCGATTGTGATCATGCCGGGGATGTTCGCAGAATACGCACTGGGGAAACCGACATCAACCGCATAGTCGTTGCCCGCCGCGAACAACACCACGATCCCTAAACCGCCGCGTCCGGTCGTCGTCGCGGTCACGACGGCGGTGCGGATCGCATCGTAGTCGTCCCATGTCCAACTGTTGCTGATCGCGTCGGCATCGTGGTCGATTGCCCAGTAGAAAGCTTCGGTCGTGTCGGCAAGCGTACCGTAAAGCCCAATATTGCCGCCGCCGTAGTCAAACGAGTAGAAAATACGCACCGGAATAATCGAACACTGCGGACAAACCCCCGCACTGCCCAAGCCGTTGTTGTGGCGCGCGCCGATTGTGCCGGAGACGTTGGTTCCGTGCGCATCTTCTTGGCGGATCAAGGCGTTATCGTTGGGAGTTGGGTCGAAGTCGTCGCCGACCGAGTCATACGGATCGACAAACGCGCCTGCCAAGTCGGGGTGAGCCAACTGTTCACCGTCATCCAGCACAGCGATGCGGATTGATGAACTGCCGAGCGTCAAATTCCATGCCTCGGTCGTGTCAATGTCAGCATCCGCTACCGTTCCTGCGACCTGTGCACCCGTGTTATTGTGATGCCATGAGAGCGAGAAGAACGGGTCAGTCGGCGTGAACTGGACTTCTGGCGCGGCGGACGCAGGCGACGCCACCGGCACGCTGTCGATTGGCGTTCCACGATCACTTTGACGATCATACAAGAACGCAAAATTCGGGTGCGAATAGATGACATTCCCGCTTTCATAATAGCGGTTCGCCATCGTTAAGGCGTTAACTCCCGCGTGGAGCAGCACGCGGAGGACGTAAATTCCCGGATGAATCTCCTCGGCAATTTCGACGCCGTTCTGCGCGTTGTATGCGCTGATCGCGGCGGCATCCATCCCCGGTTGAAACTGAACCATGAATTCGTCGGTGAGGATATAGGTGTAGACTCCCCGTTCAAAGACAGGATTCACCCAACCATCGGCGGGTGTCTGCGCATCAAGCGATTGAATATCGCCCGCTTGGAGTGCGGCGGGGTTTTCGAGCGGGAGCAGGTAGAAATCCTGCCCGCCAATCAAACCCGGTTGAAGCGAAGGTACAGCGTCGGCGAGCGCGGGTTGGCTGGCAGCCCAAGCCGCCGCGCCTGCTTGTCCGGTCACGAAATCGACCGCGATCCATCGCGTGGATGGAATTAGCGAAATTTGCTCCCCATGAGAATAATAGAAGTAGCCGGTATCAAACTGCGCGGTGATTGGCAGTGGAACGATGATGATCCACGCCAGAAGAATGACTGCGATCACGGTGATCGGGTGAGATTTGGGCATCAATGCGCGTCTTTCTCAACTACTTGCGGTACATTGGATATAATAAACTAGGATAGGTGCGGTCGCAATTTCATCGTAACCCAAAATGCGAGGTTTCTGTCATTGAGGGTTCGTCATGAGGGATTAAGGAGTTTCTACGTGAATCAATCTTTCTACCGCCGTGTATTCTACGTCTTCTTCACCTTGATCCTGTGCGTTTCTGGCGTACTGGCTCAGGACAATTCCACAACACTGACGCTCAATCTCCCCCGTGCGCCAATCAGTGTAGGCAGCAGTTTCGATATCACGGTCTTGGTGCGGTCGAGCGAGCCAATCGATGCAGTGGGTGTCTACCTGACCTTTGATCCCGCCGCCATTCAGGTCAATAATATCATCAGTGGGGCAGAATTCCCGGTTGTGCTGCAAAATGTGGTGAATAATGCCATCGGCACGATTGACTTTGCGGCAGGGCGGCTCGGCTCTACGATCTCAGGCGAAGTGACCGCCGCGATCATCAACGCCACCGCGATTGCCCCTGTCGAAAATTCGCTGCTGCGTTGGGGCACAAGTGGTTTGCGCCGCGCTGATGTTGCCTCGCGCGGGTATTCGATCCTCGATTTCGCACCGGATGTCCCGATCACGATTGTAGGCGTAGGCGGCAGCGATGTTCCGATGCCAATTCCCACCTTTATGCCGCCGAATCCTGATCAAAGCATGCAAATCACCCTCCCGTACCCGTTTGTCGATCCGTTTGATAACGGCGGCTTGTGGACAGCGGATATGGGGTGGACGCTTGAGCCGACCGAACCCGAAAGCCTGAATCTTGCGTGGCGGGGCGTTTCATCCGGCGCGCCGATTCTGCTCACCCTGCACACCCCGATTCAACTGCCCGCTGAACTCGCTCAGGTGTCGCTGATGTCGCGCGGCGTTGGCACAGGCTATGCGGAAGTTCAAGCGAGCGTGAACGGCGTAAGCTGGTTAAGCGTAGGCGTTCTGCCCGTCACGCCCGACTGGACATTGAGCGCATTTGATCTATCCGCTTTTGCGGGTTCGACGCTGTACGTGCGCGTGCAGTGGCTCGGCGGTGAAGGCGAAAGCGCGCTGGTGATTGACGATGTGCGCGTTGAGCCGCTTACCGTGACTCTGCCGCCCGCCGAACTTCCGCCGCCCGCTGAACTTCCAACGGTGGAGCCGCCCCCCGCGCAGCCGATTGAGGAACCTACACCGGAAGTCACACCGGGGTTGTAGTTCTTACCGAATCAAAAAAGGCGAGGGAACACCCCTCGCCTTTTGTTTGACGGCTTATGCGACCGATCCGCTTGTCGGGTTGCGCCAGCTTGCGAGCAAGCCGTTTCGTGGGGCAGTTCCCGCTGCGCGCGGCGCGAGGAATTCATTCGTCCCATACGCCGAAGACCAGATCACAAACGTGTTGACGATCACCAGCAGAATCGAGAGGAACACATCCGGTTCTTTAGCGACGGCGAGTTGATGCCCGATGGAGAGCAGCAGCGCCACGCCGAGCGCGATGATCGACGTGATATTCGCGCTCAAACTCGCCATGCGACCAACCGCGTTGGCGATCAGCAGGGTGACGACCGCCATCACCGGCACGGTGAATAAACTCTCGCGGCTGTAAAGCACCGACGAGCCTGTTTCATCCTGCGCGAAGGCAGGCACGACTGTAATGATCAAGGCTGCAATGAAGAGTGCGATGACGATCAGCAACCGACGGAAGAAGGATGACTTAAGCATGATCCTGTCCTTTCAGGTGTGCGTGATTGTGAAATCGCCGCATTGCGTACACGACTCATTGTAAGACAAATCGCAACACGGTGCCGCAAAAAAGCTGTCAAATTTGTGAAAAGAGTAAACAAATTTTGCAAACCGCCTCACATCTTAGACGCAGCAAGAGCAAGGAAAAAAACATAACGCAAAGACGCTAAGGCGCGAGGGCGCAAAGCGACTCGACGTACAGAGCCGCCTTTGCATTGACTCGTGTCTTTTCGCTAACTCGCAGCCGCGAATGCCTTGTGCCATAATAGACGCACTGCTCGTTCTTACTTACGCTCAAGGAGACGCTGATCATGGAAATCCGCCGCTTTACCGATGACGACAGCCCGATTCGAGTCGAAATCACGCTTGCAAGTCAGGGCGGGTTACAAGAAGCCTCCCGCGCCGGAGACAAGATCAAGCAGGTGAGCGACGACATGCTGTTTCACGCCTTCCATGCGATCTACAAGATCGCGCGCAAAACCGAGCAGTTGATCGCGGATCTGCCGAGTTCCGCGCCGGATGCGAAACAGCCGCTCACCGGGGCGGAGGTCGAGTTCGGGATCACGTTTGACAGCGGGACGAACGCCGTGATCACGTCGAGCGTGGGCGCAACGGTGACGGTCAAGCTGACATGGGGGCGCGAATGAGCGTCGATACCCATGTCGTCAATCAGCGCTTGCGTGATTTCACGATCCGCGTGCTCGATCAGAAAGGCGAGATCGCCGGGACGGGGTTTGTCATCTCGGAAGATGGCAGGATCGCCACCTGCGCCCATGTGATCCGCAACGTGTTTGACGGCAAGCCGCCGCGTGACCTGATCGACCGCGAAGTGACGGTGTATTTTCCGCAGGCGCGCCCGCCGTATGAGAAGCAGCACACGGCGGTGATCAGCGCGTGTTTCCCGCAGCACGACGACGATGTGGTGCTGCTCAAGCTGAAAAACGCGTCACCGCTTGCGCCGGGGAAGTACGCCCGCATTTATCCGGCGGAAAAATCCGACGGCAACGATTTTTCGAGCTACGGCTACCGCCGACTCGACAAATATCAAGCGGGGTATGCGACGGGCAAGATCAAAGGCGCAATCGAAGCGCCGGACGACGAATCATGGCAGGCAGAGCCGCTTCAGCTTTCATCGAGCGAAATCGACAAAGGGATGAGCGGCGCGGCAGTGCTCGACATGGAACTGAATGTCGTCGTCGGCATCGTCTCGCAGACATGGTACGCCAACGGAAACGGCAAAGACCGCGATACCGCTTTCGGGGTGAATGCCCATGTGCTGACGCTGCCGCCGCTCTTGATCGAAGCGTACACGGGCGAACTACCGTTCCCGCGTGAGGAAGGGCAAACCCCAAAGCTGACGCCGGAGCAGGATGCGCTGATCGCTGCCGCGCCCAAACCCGCCGCGTTTGATCTCAGCCGCGCGCCGTATGTGCTTGAAGAATGGGTCGGGCGTGCGGATTTGCTCAAGGCTGTGCATGACGACTATGCCAACCCGTCGATCCGCGTGATCGGGTTGATCGGCTACGGCGGCGAAGGCAAGACCAGCCTCGCCCGCAAAGCGCTTGACGAGATCATCAACGGGGGGAACCGCCCGAACGCCGTATTCTGGTGGTCGTTCTACGAAGACCGCAGCGCCGACGCTTTTTTTGAATCGGCGCTGACGTATTTCGGCGGCGACCCGCTCACCAAGTCCGCCGGATCAGCGTCCGCCCGCGCCGGATACCTCGCCTCGATTCTGCGTGATCGCCGCGCCGTGATCGTGCTCGACGGCTTTGAAGTCATGCAGCACGAGGATGGCGACGACTACGGGGCTATCACCAGCGCGGCACTCCGCGACTTTCTCGATATGATGGCGACGATCGGCGGGCAGTCGTGCGCGCTCGTGACCAGCCGCGCTCCGCTCACCGACTTGATCGCGCATACGAGCTATCACCAGCATGACGTGACGCGCATGAGCGCCGCTGACGGGCGCGATCTGCTGCGCGCGGTGGGTGTCAAAGGCGCGGACGACGCCCTCGATAAGCTGGTCGAGCGGTGGGACGGGCACGCGCTGACCTTGAGCCTGATCGGGTCGGCGCTGCGCGATATGTTCGGCGGGGATGTGGCGCACGCGGACGAAATCCCGCCGCCGACCGCTGATGAGAGCCGCTATGATCGCGTCAAGCGGGTGCTGCGCCGCTACGACGAACACCTGAACGACGCCGAACGCGCTTTCTTGATGATCTTCAGCGCCTTTCGTAAGCCCGTGCGCGCCGATGCGTTCGCCAAGATTTTTCGCGCCGCCACCGATAAGACCACGCTCAACGCGCCGCTGACCACGCTGGACGATGCCGCCTTCGACAAGCTGATCAACGGCTTGACCGTGCGCCGCTTGATCCGCCCGGTAACCGAAAGCGACGGCACGACCGCCTACACCGCCCACCCGCTGATCCGCGCGCACTACGCCGACCGCCTGCACGACCGTACCGATGCCCGCGCCGCGCATGGGCAGATTGCGGCGTATTACAAGGCGAGTGTGCCGCAGGAAAGCGAAATGGATCGCTTAATGCGTCAGTTAGGTATGGGGGGCAGAAGCAATCCCACACTGGACGACCTCGCGCCGTACCTCGAGATCGTGCATCACCTGTGCGCGGCAGGGGCATTTGATGAGGCGTTTCAGGTGCATCGGGAGCGGATTGATCAAGGTAACCGTGCCTATATTAACAATATGCTCGGCGCATACGAAACCAATCTGGCGATCATGATCGGTTTCTTCCCCGATGCTGACATGAGCCGCGACCCGGCGGTGAGCAATCCAAGCGTTCAGCGCTTCATCTTGAACGCGGTCGGCTTCTGCCTGATGAACCTCGGCAGGGGGCGCGCCGCCGCGCCTTTTTATGAACGCAGCAACCGAATTGCCGAATCAATGGGCGACGCGCACAACGCCAGCACCGGCGAACAGAACCTCGCCGAACTGTACGCGAACCTCGGTGAGATCAACGCCAGCGCGGCTGCCGCGCGCCGCGCCCTCGATCTCAGCGCACAGGTGATGGACGAACGCAAGCGTCAGCAGGACGAGCGCGTTTCACAGGTGTGGCTCGGATGGGCGCTGCACCTGTCCGGCGATCTGCCGGGGGCGGCGGACGCCTTCGCCCGCGCCGAAGCGCTCGAAAAAGCGCTGTTCGGCGATCAAGGCGTTGAGTACCTCTACAGCAATCGCGGCATCCACCACGCCGATCACCTGCGGCGGTCGGGCGATCCGGCATACGCGCGCCGCGTCACCGACGCGAACGTGAAAGGCTGCACAGAATACGGTTGGACATTCCTGATCAGCCAATGTCACCGCGTGCTCGGCGATCTCGATGCGGACGCGGGAGCGCACGACTCGGCGCGCGGGCATTACGATCAAGCGGTCGCCATCGCGCGCAAGATTGACCGGATCGATGTGCGCATTGGGGCGCTGCACGGGCGCGGCTGGTGGTACGCCAAACATATGAAAGATGCCCCCGCCGCGTTTAATGATTTGAACGAAGCGCTCGACTTTGCCGTGCGCGGCGAGTATCGCATTTTTGAGGCGAATATTCGTAATGCGCTGGCGTGGGCGCATCTGGCGAACGGGGATACGGCTCAGGTGCGCCGCGAAGCCGAAACCGCGCAAGCGATGAGCGCTCAAATGGGCTATCACTGGGGCGGGGTCGATGCGGCGGAGGTGCTGGGGCGGGTGTAATCCCTCCTCCCCGATACTCAAAGCCGACCCCTCCCCCACTCGCTGCGCTCGTCTCCCCTC
>JAPKMU010000228.1 GCA_026645745.1 Anaerolineae bacterium
GCGTGCCGGATGGTTGGGGCATCTATGACATCGGTCCTGAAACGCTGGCGCGCTTCAAGGCGGAACTGGCTGGAGTCAAAACCGTTGTCTGGAATGGTCCGATGGGCGTGTTTGAAAAATCAACCTTCGCCAAAGGCACGAATGCAGTCGCAGCGATACTTGCTGACCTGAGCGCTAGCGGCGCGGTCACGATTGTGGGCGGCGGCGACAGCGCGGCAGCGGTTGAAGAGAGCGGACTTGCCGGGAAGATCACCCATATTTCGACGGGTGGCGGCGCGAGTCTCGAAATGCTGGAAGGGCAGGCGCTCCCCGGCGTTGTAGCCCTTATGGATCGCTAGTCCACTTTGGCATGTGAGCGGTAGGATCACGCCCGCCGCTCACATCGTGAGTCCCCCTTCAAGATCAGGATTTGCACGTTATACTTACGTTCATGCGTGCTGCCGCGCTGGAGGGGAGAATCGATGACTGCGCCGGAAAACGGATCGATTGGTGTCTATGAGCGGGTGCAACCGCTTGGGCAAGGCGGGATGGCGACTGTATATCGGGCGTATCACCCGCGTCTGAATCGGTGGGTGGCGCTCAAGATGATTCAGTCTGCTCATACCAATGATCGATCATTTATTGCCCGTTTTGAGCGTGAAGCGCAGATCGTTGCGGCGCTTGAACATCCACACATTGTCCCAATCTACGACTTCTTTGAGCATCAAGGTAAATGGTGCATGGTGATGAAGTTCATCGACGGCATCACCTTGAAGCAGGCACTTGGAGATGGCGCGCTGCTCATGACGGATGTGTTGAGCATCATGACGTCCATCGGCGCGGCGCTGAACTACGCGCATGGGGAAGGCGTTTTGCACCGGGACATCAAGCCGAGCAATATCCTCCTTGATGCCAAAGGCACTCCTTATCTCTCCGATTTTGGACTTGCGAAGTTTGCTGCTTCCGGAGAAGCGTCGATCAGTCAGAATATGCTCATCGGTACGCCGTTCTACATGTCCCCAGAGCAGGGCGAATCGGGGCGAGACATCACGGCGCGGAGCGATATATACGCTCTTGGGGTGGTGTTGTACGAAATGCTGCTGGGACGTGTGCCGTTCAGCGAAGGAACACCTTACGCGATCATTCACGATCACATTTACAAACCGCTCCCCATGCCCAGCGATATTGATCCCGGTATCTCTCCTTTGATTGAGGGGATTTTGCTCACGGCGCTGGCAAAGCGCCCTGAAGATCGTTACGAATCGGTCAAAGAAATGATCGATGCGCTCAAGTTCGCGTTTGGCGAAGCCGCGCCGCAGCCTGTCAATCAAGATTCGATGGTACAGCGGCACGCAGCGGCAGAATCAATCGCACAGCACCGCTTTTCTGAGGCAACCCTGCCGCCAGCAGATCTGCCTATCATGACGAATACTGCGGTATCGCCTTCGCCATCTGCTGCCTCAACCGCACAGCATCCAACCTCAGAAGCACTGCGGCGTTTGCAGATCATCGCGCTTGTTTCGTTTCTCGTGATTGCGCTTCTTGTAGGCGTGATCATTGGCACGCGCGGGAATTCATCCAATAACGGAGTGCAGCCGGGAATAGGACAAGTCAATCCTAACTTGTTTACTGTTCAAGAAATGTCCCTGCAGGATGCCATCGCGTTTCGTGACCGTGAACCGAATAACCCATCTGCCTACCTGTCGCTTGCGGGCGCATATCTTGAAGCGGAAATGCTCGCCGAAGCTGAAGCCGCTGTGCGTGAAGGTGCAACGTATGCGTCGGATGATGTTTCATATTTCATGCAAGCCGGACTGCTCGCGGTTTCTCAAAGCAACCCCTCAGCCGCGCTGCTTAGTTTTGCTGCTGCGTTACGACTAGCATCAGGGAATCAAGAGCTTTACCTGATGGTGCGCGGTGGGGCAGGTGAGCAGCTTTATTCGCTCATGAGTGATCCGGATGCATTCACGCCGCTGCAAATCCGTGCATTGGGGGCACTGCGCGAACGACAGCCCGACTATCAAGATTTCTTGATTACGACGATGATCGCACGCGCATTAAGCGTGAATCGCATGTACTCACAGGCACAGGAACTGCTCAATATCGTCTTGGAAAACGATCCGATTTTTGCGGAAGCCGTCTTAGTGCGCGCAGAAATGTCATTAGCACAAGGTGATCAAGCAAGTGCGGTCACTGATCTTGAATCTCTGCTTAACGGACGACGCGTTCCGGTGTGGATTACCGAACGCGCGCGAACGATTATCGCCACCCTAGAGACTGAGTAATCGAGGCATCGATACTCCGTCTATGTTTTGCTGGATAGATCGAACTCAACGAGGATAAACAACCATGCGTATGCCCATCATCGCGGGAAACTGGAAGATGTACAAGACCCTGCGCGAGTCGATTGACTTCGTGCGCGAACTCGCCCCGAAACTTGCCCCGCTTACATCCGTTGAGCGGGTTGTTTGCCCAACCTATATCGCGCTTTCGTCGGTGGCGACGGTGCTCGACGGCACGAAGATCAAGTTGGGTGCACAGAATCTTCATCCGGAAAAGCAGGGTGCGTTCACATCGCAGATTTCCCCCGTGATGCTTCAGGGGTTGGTGGAATACGTGATCATCGGACACAGCGAAGTCCGCCAATATCTCGGTGATACCGACGAATTGGTAAACAAGAAGGTTCATGCTGCGCTTGCTCACAGCTTAAAGCCTATAATGGCGGTGGGCGAAAGCGCGGATCAACGTCAGCGTGGCGAAACAGATGTGTTCGTTAGCACACAGGTGCGTGAAGGTCTCAAGAATGTCAGCACCGAGCAAATGGCGAATGTGGTTATCGCCTATGAGCCGATATGGGCGATTGGCACAGGATTAAACTGTGATCCTGACGAAGCACAGCGTGTGATTGGCGCAGTCATTCGCGGTACGCTGCGCGAATTGTATCCCGCTGATGTCGCTGAAGGCGTTCGCATTCAGTACGGCGGCAGCGTCAAACCGGAGAACATGGAAGCGTACATGAGTCAACCGGATATTGACGGTGGTCTGGTGGGTGGCGCATCTTTGAAGGTGGATGATTTCACCCGTTTGGTGGAAATTGGCGCAAAGGTGAAAGGCGCGTAACCCTGACGCTCGTCGATCTTCTGCTGCCGTGGGTGCTGGCATTTGGGCTTCTCATCCCAATGAGAAGCCTTGAACGCTGGCTGCATCAGCATATCTTCAAGGTCGGGTGGCTGCTCACGAAGAACCTGCACACGACCACGATTCTTTACTACACGGTCTTTCTGCCGGGTGTGTTCCTGCATGAATTGATCGTTTGGTTCACGGCAGGGATTCTCAATGTGCGCGCCACAGGGGATTTCAAATTCCCTGATAAGCAGGAAATCGCGGAACTTAAGCTGAATTTCGTCAAATACGATATCAAAAAGACAGGGATGCCCCTGATCGGTGGTATGGCGTTTATCTGGTTCGTTGTGACTGGGGTGCTGCAAACTGATCTGCTGATCCGCGTGCTGCAGATGGACGCAACCGTGACCTTTGAACAGGCGTTTTCGCGCCTGATTGCATCGCCCGATTTACTCCTCTGGCTTTATCTTGCGTTCACCGTGAGCGCAACCATGATCCCGAATCCTGCAACGCTGCGCGGCGGACGACTGCTGTTGATTCCCGCTGCGCTGGCGGTTGTCGCGCTGTTCGCGCTCGGCGTGGGGGTTCAGGTATTGACCAACTTTCTCACGCAGATCGCCCAAGGTGCGAATTTGCTGACGGGGGTGTTTGTTTCCGTGATCGCGGTCAACGTGTTCATGACGGGTGTTTTGGGTGTAATTGAGTCGACGATTGAGCGGATCACGGGTGACAGCGCGACCTTTGAAAAAGGGAAGCTCATCGCCATGCGCCGCGAAGATATTTTGCGCATGCGCACTGAACAGGCAGATAAGACGCGCAAGGCGATCATGCGGCAGGACAAGACCGCTGCCAAGCCAGTGGTGACTGGACCGCCGTCGATTTATCGTCTGCCTCTCCCGATTCCTGACCCACCCGAAAAGGAAACTCCCGCGATCGCTGCTCCTCCTGCCTCGCCTTTGCTGGGGCAGAAACCCGCTGCGCCGCTGCCTGTTGGTGCTCCGGCACTCAGTTCACCACCACCAAGCGTTAGTGCTTCGCCCATCTCCACGATTCCCTCATCGAAGCCAGCGGAGACTCTTACTGCTCCGCGACCGTCCCCGGATGCTTCTGTTAGCGCACCGCGCGAAGCTGAAAAGACTGCTGTTGTGCACAAGATTGAGTCAAGCCCTAAGCTCGATGACGATAAGGATGCGGAGGAGGACAAAAAAGATGAGATCGCCAGCGACGACGAGGAAGACACCCCCGAAGACGCTGACGACGAAGAACTGGAAGACGACGAATCAGACTAAGGCGCTGTATGCCGCCGCGCGTCGATTTTCGTGACGATCCATAAGCCGAGCATGACGAGCAGGATCATCACACCAAGCGCAAGGAATTTATAGAGTTCGCTTTCGACAACCAGCGCCAGCACGCCGAAGATCGCGCAGAAATAGTAATATCCCATCACGATCTGCCGCTGAGTTAATCCCATGTCAAGCAAACGAAAGTGAAGATGTCCCCGGTCGCCCCGAAACGGATTGCGTCCTTCGCGCGCACGGGCGATAACCTGCCACACCGAATCAACCAGCGGCAGACCCATCACAAGGAGAATCGTTGCCATTTTTGCGCCGCCAATGATGCTCAACGTGGCGAGGAGAAAGCCGAGATAAGGCGCGCCGCCCCCCATGATGATCCGCGATGGGTTGAAGTTGTATAACAGAAATCCGAGTGCCGCGCCGACAAGCGCGAGATGTAGGAGACTGACACTGGTCTGAGCAGGGTCAACACGGAAAGCGCTGTTAACAAACAGCATCACACCGGCGATCACGCCAACGCCTGCCGCCAGTCCGTCCAGCCCGTCCAACCAGTTGACGGTATTCATCATCCCGACCATCCAGAAGAATGACAAGCCGACGGTTACAATCTGCGGAAAAGCATCCGTTTGCGCTCCGGTGAACGGGTTCGTTACATATTGGATGAAAATTTGAAACAGAATTGCGACACTTGCTGCGATATATTGCCCGAAAAACTGCGGGAGTGCCGGAAATTCAAATATGTCATCAAGAATGCCCGTGATGAAGATAACGGTTGATCCGCCGAGCAGTCCGATCAAGCGGATCACTTCGTAAGGGTCTTGGCGCGGAACAGGAAGTAACTGTGCGGCGATTACTGCGATGGTAAAACCGCCGTACATCGCAATTCCGCCAAGGCGTGAAACCCGGCGAATATCGGCATCGTTGGTACGCCGCGCATCTATCTTCGCACGCACGCCATAACGCGTCCCGAGCCACATAGCGACGGGGATCAGCAGCAAACTCGTTCCAAAAGCGAGCGTGAATACGATCAAATACGCGGCAGTTGCAGACATCATTGTTACTCTGGGATTGTCCCGAACTGTCGATCACCTGCATCGCCCAAACCCGGCACGATGAAACCCACCTCATTGAGGTGATCATCTTGCGCTGCGACATGAATCGGGATATCGGGGTGCGCTTCGCTAAGGCGTTTAACACCCTCCGGCGCGGCGATCAAGCCGATGTACTTGATACGTACTGCTTTGCCTTCGCATGATTTCTTGAGTAGATCGACTGCTGCAACGGCTGATCCGCCAGTTGCCAGCATCGGATCGAGGATCAAGAACAGGTCAACCGATGGCGGATTCGGCAGGCGATTGTAATACGTCACCGGGCGGAGTGTTTTTTCATCCCGATACAATCCGATGTGCCAGACTTGAACACTCGGCAGCATCATCAACGCGCCTTCCACCATGCCTAATCCAGCGCGAAGGATTGGCACCAACCCAATTGTCTCCTGTGCCTTAAAACCGCGCGCCGCGCCCATTGGCGTTTCAACTTCACGTTGGGACAGCGCTAAATCGAGTGTTGCTTCGTAAATGAGCAGCAGGGCAAGTTCACGCATAAGTTCACGGAATGCTCGGAAATCGGTGCTCTTGTCACGCAAGACCGCCAGTTTGTGCTGAACCAGTGGATGGCTGGAAACATGTAAGTTCGACATTATGTGCAATTTCCCTTCGGGTGAATCCCCAAAAAGCCGCGCCGATTTTACGCGGGCTGAGAATGCGTGTCAAAAGCCGCTGGATGATTGGTTTTGTTAGGCACGGATGCCCGTGTGACCCACACAAGGATAGTGCATTACGGATTATGCGCCTGTTCCAGCGACCCCTATAGTTCAGCGTACACAGAGTACGGTGGTCGAATGGAGTCGATGCGCGATGGTTCGTTTGTTCACAGGTTTGATTTTGGCTCTGGGCGTTGTGGGATGTACAAGCGTCCCAACTGGAATCCCGACCGGAAATACGGTTACACCGATTGGTGCGGAGCAAGAAGTCGCCGCACAAGCGAACAACCCAACCGTCGAAGCGGGAGGACTGCCGTCTATTCCCGTATCGACACAGCCCGTCCCTACAGGCGGAAATGTTACGCCTGTTGCCGATATGGGGACACTTGAATCGCCGGATACGGTTTTGGTGACGGTCTTTGACCGCAATTACTATCTCGATCTTTCGCCCGGTTGGCAGCCGGATGCAGGACTGATCCAGCTTTCGCCGATTGGCGAGATCGTGCTGCGCTTTGGCACTACTACCGATCCGGTGAGCGGCGATCCACTTCAGGCGGTGCAAATGGCGGCGGGCGCGTCCGCGATTGTGCAAGAACATGACATGGATGGACAACCCGTTTACTCAGCCGAACAAGCGGAGCGACGGAGCTATTATCGGATCGTTGGCGACCGTCTCGTGATGGTGCACGCGCACACGTCCACACCAACCCTGATCGCCGATCATGAGCAGGAGATTCTGGCGATGGTTGCCAGCATCCGCCCCGCTGGATAACGCGGCAGGTTTTTGGGGCGTTCTCCATCGGAGCGCCCCGATATTCTGCCCTCGCCCGTTCACATTCGGCGGATGTTGGGTTATACTCCCCTTAGAACATTTATGTTAATCTGAGGCTTGCCATGTCCGACGATGGACGGATCATCACGCCCGCAGTGCGCAATGAAGACCGTGATAATGTCGCGCTGCGCCCCAAGCTCCTGAAGGACATCGTGGGTCAGGATCGTGTGCGTGAAAACTTGCGCATCATCATTGATGCCGCCAAGCATCGTAAAGAACCCATCGATCACACGTTGTTTTATGGTCCTCCCGGTTTGGGAAAAACCTCACTCGCGCATGTGATCGCCAATGAAATGGGCGTGAATATTCGCGTGACCGCTGGACCTTCGGTCGAACGCGCCGGAGATTTGGCGGCGATCCTCACCAACTTAAAGGCGAACGATATCCTGTTTATCGACGAAATTCACCGGCTTGGGCGTGCTGTTGAAGAAATCCTTTATCCGGCAATGGAGGATTTTAAGCTCGATATTGTCGTTGGAAAGGGACCCGGCGCGAAGAATATGCGTCTCCCGCTCCCGCGTTTTACGGTAATTGGCGCGACGACACAGCTTGCCTTGCTGGCGGGACCACTCCGCGACCGCTTTGGACTGCACCTCCGCTTAGACTTCTATGACCAAAAGGCGCTGGAGCATATCATTGTGCGCGCGGCTGCCATGCTCAATGTTGAGGTACGTCCGGAAGGGACAAGCGAGATTGCGCGCCGTTCGCGGGGGACGCCGCGTATCGCGCTGCGTTTGCTGCGTCGTGTCCGCGATTATGCGCAGACGCGCGCTGATGGGATCATCACTGGTCGTGTGGCTGGCGAAGCGCTTGAACTCCTCCAGATTGACTTTCTGGGACTGGATGAGGTTGACCGCCGTATTTTGCACACGATTATTGACAGCTACGGCGGCGGTCCAGTAGGTTTACCCACAATTGCAGCGTCAATAAGTGAAGACCAAAGTACCATCGAGGATGTATACGAACCCTATTTGATTCAATTGGGTTTTCTGAAGCGTACTCCACGCGGACGCGAAGCCACCGCCCGCGCCTATGAGCATATTGGAAGACCCTATCTCCCGAATCAAAACGGAACGTCACAGCCTCCACTCTTTTGACGAGGAACTCTGTTGACCCAACTTGCTTTAAGCGATTTCGATTATCTACTGCCGGACTCTTTCATCGCGCAGTCACCGATTGAACCGCGCGATTCATCCCGTCTGATGACGCTTGACCGTGCCACAGGGGAGACCGGGCATCACGTTTTTCACGACATTCTCGACATGATTCATCCGCCGGATGTATTGGTGCTCAACAACACCCGGGTGATTCCTGCGCGTTTGCATGCGACCAAAACTGAAACTGGCGGCTCAGTTGAGGTTCTGCTGCTGCGCCAACTTGACGAGACGCGCTGGCAGGTGCTTGTTGGCGGGCGGCGGGTGCTAACCGGGACGGAACTTCGTTTCGGAGACACGGGCGTTACCGCGAAAGTAACTGAGGAACTGGACGAGTCAGAACGGGTGATTCTGTTCAGTGAACCGATCAATGATTATCTAGACGGAATCGGTGAAATGCCGCTTCCGCCGTATATTCACGAGCCGTTGATCGACCCGGAACGCTATCAGACCGTGTACAGCAAGTTTTCGGGTTCAGCCGCCGCACCCACTGCCGGACTGCACTTCACGCCTGATCTGCTGATCGCGCTGCACGAAAAAGGAGTTCGTTTGGCAGAGTGTACGCTGCATGTCGGGCTGGGAACCTTCAAGCCCGTCAACGTAGAGCGGATTACCGATTACAAGATACACAGTGAATATGCCGTACTGCGCCCGGATGATGCGCGCATCATCAACGATGCGAAACTTGCGGGTGGACGGATCATCGCCGTCGGCACGACCGCCGCGCGCACGATTGAAACGGCGGGTATCCTCAGCGAAG
>JAPKMU010000229.1 GCA_026645745.1 Anaerolineae bacterium
GCTGCTCCGCCGCCGAAAGATGCGAATCGGTCACCAAAATATCGATCTGCTCAATGCCCGTCACACGCGCCAGCGCCGACTGGCGAAACTTGCCGCTGTCCGTCACCACGATCACGCTGTGCCCCGCCTTGATAAAACTGCGGAACAAATCCGCTTCTTCGGCGCTTTCCGAACTTAACCCGCGTTCAACCGAGATTGCTTTTGTGCCGATGATCACTTTATCGACTTGCAGCTCTGCGAGGATCAAGCGCGAAAGTGTGCCGCGCACCGCCCGTTCGTTGGGATCGATCAGCCCGCCGAGGATGATCACCCGGTGTATCCCCTGCTGCATCAGTTCATTAGCGACCAACAGCGAGTCGGTAACGATGGTCAAGTTTGTACGGCGCGTCAGTTCACGCGCGACGGCTAACCCGGTGCTCCCACCGATCAACAGCACGGTTTCACCATCTTGGATCAAGTCGGCGGCGGCTCTGCCGATCTGCTGCTTGACCTCAGGGTTCTGCTTCTGGCGGTGCAGGATTGGCGCTTCGCTTGTGGCGACAGAGTGATTCACCATCGCGCCGCCGTGCACGCGGCGGATCAAGTTGCGATTCGCCAGTGCTGCCAGATCGCGGCGGGCGGTCGCTTCGCTGATCTCGAAGAACTCGCTGATTTGGGCGACGGTGAGCGTGCCGCGCTGCTCTAGCAACTGCACAATTTTTTCTTGACGTTCCAGCCCTAAGAGATCAGAATTTGACATAACAGCCTCACATGCGTTCGATGCGCGTCTCGCGCTCGATCTCCAAGTACGACTCACGGGTAAACCGCCCCGCGCCAACCGAGAGGGCGTTGGCTGCGCCTGCCGCAGTCCCCGCGCGTAAGGCTTGATCATAAGCGCGCCCGTCCGCCAGCGCCACGAGCATTGACCCCAAGAACGAATCGCCGCTCCCCACCGGGCTGATCACCGTGATCGGTGGTGTGATCGCCCACCAGCAGTCATCACCCGCCGCCATGATCGCGCCGTGTTTCCCCATCGTGATCACCACAACCGCGCCGGATGCTGCCGCCAGCGTTCGTGCGGTGCGCGCGGCATCTTCGGGCGTATCGACCGGATTTCCGGTGAGTTCTGCCGCTTCTTCGTCGTTGATCTTGATATTCACGCCGGAAACGCCCGCTGCCGCTTTCAAGCCAACGCCGCTGGTATCCACCCAAACCGATTGACCCACCGCCGCCAATTCCCCGACAAGCGCCGCGAACGAAGACGGCGGCGACCCCGGCGGCAGACTGCCGCAGAAGCAGATCAAGCCGGGATCAGGGCGGTGCAGCAAATCCGAGCGTAGACGCGCCCAATCGTCGGCGGTGGTTTGCGCGCCCGCGTCATTGATCACGCTCGTAAGCCCGGTATCCGGCTCGACGAGAATCGTACAGATGCGCGTTTCGCCCGTATCCAAGCGGGTGAAGTGACATTCAAACCCTTCAGCTTGCGCGAGATCAAGCAGCATACTGCCGGAATGTCCGGCGATAAATCCATAGCTCCGTATCGATCCGCCGAGTGTCGCGGCGGCGCGTGCGACATTTAAGCCTTTGCCTCCGGCGGCGGCAAACGAACGCTCAGGGCGGAACACGCCCCCATTCCGGTAGCCGGGAACGACCAACGTTCGATCTACAGCCGCATTGGGCGTCACGCAGTCAATGAACATATTCATCCTCGTCAGGCGCGGATCAACACCCGCGCCGCATTGGTGGCATACACTTTTTGCAGAACCTCGTCTGGCAGGTGCAGCCCATAAATCTGCCAGCGTCCTTGACCGCCGCCGTAATCAAAATACTCGTCGTCGGTTTCCAGAAAACGATAGTATACCCGGTAGGTATCGAGATCAGCGCCCGCGTCGATCCCGAATAAAATCCGGTCGGCATATTGTGTGAAGAAGCGCCGCGCCGTGTACGGCTGTCGCCCTAACTCGCTGATGCGCGCGCTGATATCGACAACATAATTCGGGCATTCGTCGAGCATTTGCGCCACCCAACCGAGATTTTCGCTGTAACAGCCGACATGCGCACCGATGAAGGTTGTCCCCCGGTGGCGCGCGATCATGCGCTTGAATGCTTCGAGAATCGTCAGGAACGGCGGAAACGGCGGGCTTGGGAACTGCCAGTCGGGGTGCGCATTGAGTTCTTCAAATCGTTCGTTGGTTGCGTCCAGTGGATCAAAAAACGCGACCGGATCGGCAACATGCGCCAAGACCGGGCGGTTGAGTTCGCCCGCCGCTGCCCAGAGCGGATCAAGCCGGGGATCATCGACGGACACGAGCGCGCCATGTTGATCACGCACATGCAAGCCGAACGGTTTCCAAATTTTCAGCCCGTCCGCGCCGCGCGCGACCTGCTGGCGGAAGCGCTGCGCCGCCCATTCGCCAAAACGATCCCCGTGTGCCGCCCACTGTGACCAATCGACGCCGCCGAACATAAAAAAGCGCTCCGGCGCGTGCGCTTTGATCGTGTCGAGATGGCGGTGCAGGATATCTTCTCCCCAACCGCCGTCGAGATCGACGTAAGCGCGCACCCCTGCCATGTCAAGCGTGTCGAGCAGTTCGCGGATCGGGCGCTGATCCCACCCGCCGCCGAACGGTTCAGCAAGATGGTTGTGCGCGTCGATGACGGGGAATTTCGGCGCGGTGATCGTCGTCTGTTTGACGACCAACTTGGAGACTGGATTAAATGCGCTTAATGGGATGTCGTTCATAGGTGGGGAGACTCCTGTATAAGCTCCTCACCCCCCAACCCCCTCTCCATCGCAAGCGATAGAGAGGGGGAGCAAAGCGCTTGTTTTCTCCCCTCTCTAACCGAAGGTTGGAGAGGGGCAGGGGGTGAGGAGGCTTTTCATGGAGATTACGTATCCCCATACCCATCTATGTATCGGTAGTAACACCATACAAGAACATCTGTTCACGTTTTCCTCGCGTAACGTTAATAGCCACCAACCACGTTTGACCGAAACAAACACGTTTTGTTTATAAATCGTTGATTGACACCTCCATATACTCTGTTGTGAATAGAACAGAGGAGCGGCGATGAACCTGAATTATGCGGTCGATGCGCTGCGGGCAGGTGGACAGCTTGCGCCCCCCGTGATCGATTCATGGGCGGTGGATCAGCAAGAACGGGCGGAGAAAATCGCACTGTTCCGGGATTACACGGCAGGCGATCACCCGCAAGACCTGACGGATGGGATGCGGCGGCTGCTGCGCATCCGGTCGGGGAGTCCTCTGCGCGAATTCGCGCTCAATTACATGGATATTGTCGTGCAAACGCTGGCAGATCGACTGCGCGTGGCGGAGATCACGTCGGATGATCCGGCGGCAGCGGCATGGGCGGCGGATCGACTGGCGGAGAGCCGCTTTGATTCGCTGCAAGGAGATGTCCATGAGTCGGCGCTGACGGACGGGGATACGTATCTGCTGGCGTATTTTGATCCGGCAAGCGGCACAGTGAGATGGTGTCACGAACCCGCATTCGACGGGATCAACGGGATGCTGACTGTGTATGCACTGACAACGGATGCCGAACCGAGCGCGGCGATCAAGGTGTGGCGGATTGGCGGGGATACGCGGGTGAACGTGTACTACGCGGATCGGATTGAGCGCTACGTGTCGAGCGGCGGCGGAAATTTGATGCTGTATGAAACGGCGGATCAAGCGGGGGTGACGCCGCTGATCGGGCGCGACGGGATGCCGCTTGGCTTGCCCGTGATCCACTTTCGCAACCGGTCGCGGCGCTGGGGGGCTTACGGCGCAAGCGAAATCGAAACGGCGATCCCGGTGCAGAACGCGCTCAACCGCACGCTGTACAGCATGATCATGGCGGCGGAACTGACCGCGTTTCAGATTCGCTATGCGGTTGGGTGGCAGCCTCCGCCGGATATTGCTCCGGGCATGTGGCTGGCGATCAGCCCGAATCGACCGCTTCAGCCGAACGAGAAGATCGACATCGGCACAATGCCGCAGGGCGAATTGATGCCGTATCTCGATATGGCGCGTTATCTGGCGGCGGAGATCGGCAAGATCACGCGTACCCCGTCGCCGGAATTTGGCTGGGAAGGCGCAAGCGGCGAATCGCTGCGCCAGCGCGAGATCGGGTTGATCGGCAAGGCGCGGCGCTTCCAAGTGAAAGCGGGCGAAGCGTGGGCGCGGGCGGTTCAGGTCGGCGCGCAGATCGAAGCGGCGTATGGGGTGGGATCGCCGCCGACGAAGGCGCGTTTTCGCGTGCGCTGGATGCCGGTCGATGTGCGGGAAGAAGAAACGAACTAACCACAAAGAACACCAAGAACACGAAGAAGAAGAACAACGGAAAAGGGCGTTAACGCAAAGGCGCGAAGTCGCAAAGAAAAGCGCGAATCTTGTCGTTATCCCTTCGTGTTCTTTGTGATTCCAAATTCATCACACGGGAGCAAATGAGCATGAGTGACAGCGAGTTGACAGTCGAAAACGAAACCGCCGCTGATCCGGTCGTGGTGGACGACGATGGGACGAGCGTGCCGGGAAACGTCCGGGCGCTGCCGGGGTGGGCGCAGTCGATGATCCGCGACCTGCGCCGCGAAAATGCCAACCGCCGCGCCGAACTCAAGCGTGTGCGCGATGAAGCGGCGCGCATCGACGCGGAGCGCGAAAGCGACCGGATGGCGATCACGCAAGCGGCGGAAGAACGCGGGCGGCTGATCCCCCGCGCCGAACGTGCCGATCAACTGGAGGGGTACGTCAGCGAAAGCGTAGCGAAACGGGTGGCGGCGCTGCCGGATGCGCTGCGGTCACTTGTTCCGGCGTATGACGATCCGCTCAAGACATTGGCATGGTTGGAGACGAACGCGCCGATCTTGAGCGCGCCGCGTGTGCCGTCGCTGGATGCGGGGGCGCGAGGCAACTCGAACGGGGCGCGGATCAGCGTGGGCGAGCGCGAAATGGCGGCGAAACTCGGCGTGACGCCGGAGCAGTACGCCAGCGCGAAAAAGCGGTAACGCAAAGACGCAAAGAAAAGCAAAACTCACGAAGAAAGGAAAGCGCGATGGGCAGCTTTGAATACGCATACACACTGGCGGGGGGCGATGGCGTCCCGGCGGTGCATGATTTTCCGGTCGCCGCGAGTCAGACGCTCAAGGCGGGCGATCTGGTCGAGCTGTCGAGCGGGCATGTGATCAAATCGACCGGATCGGCAGCGAGTCCGCTCGGCGTGATGGCTCAAGACAGCGCGGGCGCGGATTCGGGAGCGCGGGTGCGCGTGTACCCGATTCTGCCGGGTCAGGTGTGGCGCGCGGCGGCATCAGCGGACGCATCCAACGCGGTGTTGGGTTCGCGCAAGTATGACATCACGAGCGCGCAGCAGGTTGATGTGGCGGACAGCACGAACGGATCGATTTTGATCGTGAAGATCGGGCGCGCGCTCACCGAGGTGTACGTGACGTTCACGCGGTGCGCGCTGATCGAAATCGGGAGCTAAGTCCGCTCAACTCGTCCTTATCCCCCCGAAGGCTTGTCCGATCTTGGCTCAGTGTTTATTCACCCCTCACCCCCTGACCCCCTCTCCCACGCAAGCGGGTAGAGGGGGAATCGCGGTCGCAGTCTGTTTGCGCCCCTCCCCGAATTCGGGGAGGGGAGACGAGCGAAGCGAGTGGGGGAGGGGTCGGTTTTGAATATCGGACAAGCGTTAGGGGAAAGAGGGAGAAGTACCTGATTTTGTTGGGGCGCGTCACGACGCGCCCGCCAAACCTGATGCAGACGCTTACCGCCGTTTCGGGCGGCTCACGAGCCGCCCCTACAGGCGAGGCGAACGGGACTAGATCAAGGAGACGTAACACGATGGGAACTCCGATCACACGGGAGCAGTTAGGCGATCTGAGCACGCTGGAAACGGCGCTGCGCGCGGTCTTTATGGAACAGGTAGCGGTCGATGCGCCGTCGATCCTGCTGAACACCCTATTCAATGTGCAGACGAGCAAGCGCGCCGTCGAGCGCAATCTGGGGATCAGCGGGATCGGCGATGTGCCGGAATATCGCGGCACGCTGGAATATGACAGTTTCGAGGCGCTGTTTTCGACGAGCTACCAGCACAAGGAATACGCGGTCGCCATGTCGGTTGAACGCGCGCTGCTGGATGACGACGAATACAACGTGATCCGCCGCCGCGCCGCGATGCTCGGCTTGGCATTCGACCGCACCATCGAAAAGCATGCGGCGAGCGTGTTCAACAACGCCTTTAGCGCGGCGTATGCGGGCGCGGACGGAAAACCGCTGTGCGCCGACGATCACCCGCTGAGTCCGTCGTCGAGCGCGGAACAGAGCAATCTGGGATCGAGCGCGCTCAGTCATGAGGCGGTGATCGCCACCAAAGAAGCGATGATGCAGTTCACGGACAGCCGGGGAAATCCGCTGCCCGTGATGCCGGATACGCTGCTCGTGCCGGTTGAATTGGAAGCGGAAGCGCGCGTGATCGTCGAATCGGCGCTCAAGAGCGGCGATCCGTCGAACGATGCGAATATCAACCGGGGCTACCGCGTGCTGGTCAGCCGCTTCTTGAGCGATGCGAACAACTGGTTCATGCTCGACAGCCGCATGGCGAAACTGTACCTGAACTGGTATTGGCGCGTGAAACCGGAGTTCGTGATCGATGCGTCGTCGGAATATGCGCTCAAGACGAACTTCCGGGGTTATACGCGCTACTCGTATGGCTGTGACCTGCCTTGGTGGGTGTATGGTCACGAGGTGAGCGCGTAATCATGCCGATCTTCAACAAGACCCGAATGGTAGACCTGACTCCAGCGATCACAGCGGGCGCTTACACGGCGGGCGATGTGATCGGCGGGATGCTCACGTTCGATGTTCACAGCGCGGGGGGCGGCGGCACGATCCGCCGCGTCACGCTGATCGACGTGGACAACGAAAAAGCAGCGGGCAAGTTGTATCTGTTCAACAGCGCGCCGACGAGCACCGCCGATAACGCGGCGTTCGCGCCGAGCGCGGCGGATATGCGCAAGCTGATCGATGTGGTGAGCATCAGCGCGGCTGATTACGCAAGCGTGAACAGCAAAGCAGCGGCGATCAAGCGTGATTTGGCGATCGATTACACGGCAGCCGATGGGCGCATCTACGCCTATTTCGTGTGTGACGGCACGCCAACCTACACCACAGCGGGCGATCTGACGTTTCGCTTGACGGTGTGGGAGGACTAGCCATGACGCGGACACGCGCGCGGCGCGCGGATCAGCGGGCAAGCGGGTTGGCGATCACGTCATTTTCGCAGCATATGGGCGCGAACCTCGTCCCCAACGGCACCTTTGACAATGGGGCTGGGTGGGCAATCGAAGACCCGGCGCACTGGACAATCGCGGGCGGCGTGCTGTCTGCCACTGCTGGCGCGACGGGCGCGGTGTATCAAGGCGGACTCGCAATGGTCACAAACGACTTCTACCAAGTCGAATTTGACGCGGTAACTGCGGCGGGCGTGATCGCATGCGGGTTGGGCGTGGCGGGGAGCGTGGGGCAGAGTCACGGCATAAGCGGCAGTTTTCAAGAGCTAATGCGCTACACAAGTGCTGCTCCGGTCATCGTATTTGGCTGCTCGGCGGATTTTGTCGGGTCGGTGGACAACGCCGCAGTCAAGCCCATCAACCGCAACCCGATCTGGACGATGCCAAGCGCTGACGGGACATACACGCTGGCGTTCACACTGCCGGAAAGCCCGCTTGCGGGGCAGCGAATCGAGATGCGCTACCGTCACCAAGACAACCTGAATTACTGGGCGGCGGTGGTGATCCGCAGCGCGGACAACGCGCAGTGGGATTTTCAACTGAACAGCGTGAGCGCGGCAGTTTCGATCAACCGCATCAGCGTGACGAATGTCGGCGCGGTTGACGCAGTGCGCGTGATCGTAAGCGGATCGACGCATACGGCATACACGGGCGCGGGTGGGGTATTCACCCAGCGCGGCAGCCCGGTGAATGTGGCGCACTTGAACGGATTGACCGGAATCACGGCGATCTACACAAGCGCGATCACGCCGAACCGCTTGAGCGCGGATTAAAAGGGGAAAACGATGATCCGATGCACGGTTGAAACGGTATGGGTGCTGACGGGCGACACGTATACCGCCGATGTGGTGCGGCGCTACCCCGGCGAATGGACGGACATCAGCGGACAGTCGGACGCGCAGCACTTGGACGGCGTGATCTTCGTGGGCATGGTCGATCCGGCAGTGTTCGCTGACATGGCGGCTGATCCGGCGATCACGGTGATTCACAGCGAGGGCTAAACGATGACATTCACCTATACCCCGTTCGCGGGAGAGCGGGATCGGGTGCGGTTTCATATTGGCGATACCAACGCCAACGCGCCGATCTACCAAGACAGCGAGATCGACGCGCTGATCGATGAGATGGGAAGCTGGCAGGGCGCGGTGATCGCGGCGTTGGAGTCGCTGATCGCCCGCTTGAGCGTGCCAAACTTCACGGCGGATTGGCTGCGCATCGATCATGAGTCGGCGCGCAAAGGCTACGAACGACTGATCAGCTTGAAACGCGATCAATTTGGGCTGACGGTGTTCAGCGTAGAAGCGGTTCAGGTGGATCGCGTCGATGACGATGACTTCAACGAGATGGAGACAGTGCCGCTGTGAGCATCGACTTGTTGAGCTTGTTTCGTCATCAGGCGGTGCGCTACTTGACCGACCGCTGCACGATCCAGCGTGAGACGCGGACGACGGGCGGCTACGGCGAACAAATCCGCGTGTGGACGCTGATCGCACAAGATGTTCCGTGCCGGATGGTGATCGCACGCCGCAGTGACTTGAGCGGAATCGAGACGGTGATCGACGGCGAAACGATGGCGGTATACAGCCGAATTGCACTTCCGCATGATACGCCGCTC
>JAPKMU010000022.1 GCA_026645745.1 Anaerolineae bacterium
TGCGCCTTTGCAGGGTTGCCGATGAGCAAATCGACTTCAGCCGGACGCATAAACTTCTCGTCTTGAACAACGTAGCGTTTCCAGTCGAGATCAACGCAGTCGAATGCGACTTCAACAAGACGCTGCACGGAGTGTGTTTTTCCGGTTGCGATCACGAAATCCTCTGGACTGTCTTGCTGGAGCATCATCCACATCGCACGCACATAATCGCCCGCATAGCCCCAGTCACGCTGCGAATCAAGATTACCTAAGCGCAGTTCGTGTGCCAAACCGAGGGCGATCTTTGCCGCATGATAGGTCACTTTGCGCGTGACAAATTCTAGACCTCGGCGCGGGCTTTCGTGATTGAACAAGATACCGCTGGTCGCATGCAGGTTATAGCTTTCGCGGTAGTTGACGGTGATCCAGTGACCGTAGACTTTTGCCACACCATACGGACTGCGCGGGTAAAACGGTGTTTTTTCCGTCTGCGGGACTTCCTGTACCTTACCGAACATCTCGCTGCTGGAGGCTTGGTAGAAACGAACTTCGGGATCAACTGCCCGGATAGCGTCCAATAGGCGCGTAACCCCCAAACCAGTCACATCGCCAGTAAACACGGGCTGCGCCCATGACGTGGGAACGAAGCTCTGCGCACCAAGGTTATAGACTTCTTGTGGGCGCGCTTCGCGCAGCACGCCGATCAAACTTGTCAAGTCGCTGAGATCTGCTGGGAGGAGTGTGACCTTATCCTGAATATGCTTGATGCGGTCATAGTTATAGGTGCTGGTGCGGCGCGTAACTCCATAGACCTCGTACCCCTGTTCTAGCAGGAATTCGGCAAGATACGAGCCATCTTGCCCGGTGATTCCGGTGATTAGGGCGCGTTTTGTGCTCAAGGCTGTGTCTCCAATTTGGTTTTGCGTCAATTGCTTAGACAAACAGAAAGCCCTGCGGGTTGCACCGCAGGACTTTCGCTAGCTGTTTTCCTGCTTGCGGCGGCTAATCGCCTGATTCGTCGCCGGGGGCATCAGTGGGAGGACCGCCGACGCCGACATTGGGAGCACCCGGAGGACGTGGTGTACCGGAGGAGTCACTGTCTCCGATAACAGGGATGGTGAGCACGTCGATTTCGTCTTCGTTGTATGACACACGTACATACGGTACAGCAACCCAACCAATCGTGCCTTGATAATCAACCTGAAGCCAATCGCCTGTTGCGTTGCGACCGAGCACAATCATCGCCGTGCCGTTCGGGATCAACGCCAGCGATTCTGATTGAGCGTCATCGAAGCGGCGTAGATGCAGATTCGCACCGGGTGACAGTCCTTGAACAGTGGCAACGTTTACATTGCGGAACGGATTCTGCGTCGGTGCAATACCCGGCGCAACGCCGCCCTGTTGACCAGCGCGGTTGCGCGGGATCAACGGGAGTTCCTTCAGCTTTTGCAGACGACCGCGTGTATCACGGATTTCGAGATACTGCGCGTTGACCCATGCCGTGATAATACCGCCGTCTGGCGTGTCGAATTCGACGAACAGCCATGTTTCAAATGGCACGAGGTCTTCGTCTTCGCCCAGACCAACTGCCGGATCGATGAATGGCGTCGGGGTTGGCGCACCAACAGGGGTGGGGGTGGGTGTGAAGAACGTCGGAGCTTCCGGCGCACCTTCGCGTCCCAGAACCCGGAAGACGGTTCCGGCAGGAGCAAGACCGAGCGAGAATGCTTCGGCACTTGGGTATTGGCGCAGATGAAGGTTTGCACCCGGATTCAGGATCACGCGCGCTGTCGGAAGGGTGGGTGTTGGTTGAACAGGCGGCAAAATCTGCGGCTGGGGTTGGCTGTTGGTCGGTGTGGCAACCGCAATATTCGGATCAGCGGTCGGCAGAACCTGCGGCTGCGGCTGCTGAGGCGTTGAGGTTGCGAACACTTCAGCCGGAGCGCTGACAACCGCCGGAATTGCGGCTGTGGGAACGCCTGCCGTCAGAGGAACGCTCACGGGCTGAAGCGCGGAAATCACAGGGGCGTTTTCGCCGGGTGAAACGACCGCATCATAGAAGACGCCGCCGAACATCCCTGTTCCAAAGCCGCTGCCTGAGCCAAGAGGCGAATCAGTGCTGATGGCAATTTCTTGGGTCGTCGGTGTCACAACAACGGATGTTGATTCTTGCCCTGCAACTTCGGTGTCCTGTACGGGACCCGCGCTGCCATATGAGGCGACCGCTGTGATATTGGGCGCGACATTGATCAGCGATAGCACTGCTTCATCAGCAGTGATGGTCGCTGCGCCAGTCGAGAAGGCGGAAATCACGGGGGCGCCGCCCGCCGCAGATGCCACAATCACATAACGCATATTGCCCGCGACCTCAACCGTCGTCGTTACGATAGCGGTGGCGTCGCCGGGTTCGGTCAGCGTAATCTCATATTCGCCCGCAGGCAAAGCCAAGTATTCGGTTGCGGCTTCGTAGCCGAGCGACGGGACCAGCAGCGTCCCATTGGCGCTTACATCAACTTCCTTCAGACCGTCCGCCGCATGGACAACACGAACACCCGCAGAACCTTCCGCGTTCGGGAGCGTTGGCGCGGAGAGCAGGAGGGCTGCCGGGCTTGCGCTCGTTCCGTAGGCGAGAATGATATACGATGTTCCGGTCGCTAAACCGAACGGCGTTGGCGGGATCAATGCTCCGTCAAGCGCGCCGCCCGTCGGCAGCACGAGCAGTTCATAGGTGTTGACTGGCACATCAAGCGTGCCATACGGCTGGTTGTATGCCAAGTTCGGAATGACGGGGCGACCATCTGCCAAGACTACATCCACCGCGCCTGCATCAGCGATAGCATGAATCGCCGTCAGCCGAGCACGTCCAACTGGCAGTGGATTCAGATCATCGGTGAAGACCGTGAACGACCCCGCCGTTGACGCTACGGCGACCAGCGCTTGATCGGCAGCGGCGTCAATCGACTGTTCCCATAATGCAGCAGTATTGCCGGCGCTTGTAACGGTAACTTGGTGCGAACCGGCAGCGATTGGAAGATAGGGCGTCGCCTGACCGAAATCCAGCGCTGAATAGCGGATTGCGCCGTCGACGTACACATCGACTGTTGGCGCACCGTTCACCACATGGACGAAGCGGATCGCCGCTGCGCCGTCTGTTTGAGCGAATGCTGCCATTGGCATGATAACCAATGTGAGCATCACCAACAGCACAAATGCTTTTCTCATCGTACGTTTCTCCTTCAGGGTGAGACCTAAGTGCCTTCTTCCCACTGGCTCAGATAACGTTCTTGTTCGGCGGTGAGGGTATCAATGCTGATTCCCATCGCCTGCAGCTTGAGTGCGGCGATTTCACGATCCAGCTCTTCCGGCAGCGTGTAGACTTCCGGAGCCATGTTCGCTTTGCCGCCCTTCTTCACCATGTACTCCGCTGCCAGCGCTTGATTGGCGAAGCTCATATCCATCACACTCGCAGGGTGTCCTTCGGCTGCGGCGAGGTTGATCAAGCGACCTTCACCGAGGATGTAAAGCGGGCGTCCGGCAACACGATATTCTTCCACAAACGGGCGGACAAGGCGAGGATCGCCCTCGCTCATGGCACGCAGACCGGGGATATTGATTTCGACGTTGAAGTGACCGCTGTTCGCCATGATCGCGCCCGGCTTCATGCGTTCAAAGTGGCGTGAGTCGAGCACATTGATATCGCCTGTTGCGGTGATGAAGATATCACCAATCGGGGCGGCTGCTTCCATCGTCATAACACGATAACCATCCATCACGGCTTCCAATGCGCGCAGCGGATCGATTTCCGTTACGACGACATTTGCGCCCATGCCCTCAGCCCGTGACGCGATCCCACGACTGCACCAGCCATAACCCGCAACAACAACGGTGCGACCTGCGAGCAAAAGATTGGTTGCGCGGATGATACCATCCAGCGTGCTCTGACCCGTACCGTAACGGTTATCAAACAGGTGTTTCGTATTGCTATCGTTCACAGCGATGACCGGGAATGCAAGCTGACCATCTGCTGCCATCGCCCGCAAGCGAATCACGCCTGTGGTGGTTTCTTCCGTGCCGCCAACGATGTCGTCGAGCAGTTCACGGCGCGTCTTGTGGATGGTGCCGACGAGGTCAGCACCATCGTCCATCGTGATGTGAGGACGGTGATCGAGCGCCGCTTTAATGTGTGAGTAATAGGTTTCGTTGTCTTCGCCCTTGATCGCGTAGACAGGAATTTCGTACTGGGCAACGAGCGCAGCGGCGACGTCATCTTGGGTTGAAAGCGGATTTGAAGCGCACAGCACAATATCAGCGCCGCCGACCTGAAGCGTGTGCATCAGATTGGCAGTTTCGGTCGTCACGTGAAGGCATGCGGATACGCGCATTCCTTTCAGCGGCTGCTCCTTGGCGAAGCGATCGCGGATTGCGCGCAGTACGGGCATTTCGAGTTCTGCCCAGTCAATGCGGTATCGCCCTCCGGTAGCGAGGTCGAGATTCTTCACATCGTGCTCAACCGATGGCGTAACAGTCATGGATGCTCCTATTGATGATCTGGAAACGAGTGAGGATCGGACTCCCCACAAAAACGTCGGGATTGTAGCATAGTTTAGACGCCCGGTTTAGAGCAGTTGATCCAGCAAACCTTGATCGTCGAAGCGGCTGCGGAAACGGGCGACGAATTCGGCAGGTGAGAAATTGTGGTTCTGCGTGCCAACATGCTCAAGTGCATAGGTTGCGCACAGCGCGCCCATTTCACCGAGCAGCCTAAGCGGAAAACCGTGTGCAAGCCCGGTCATGAGTCCTGCACGGTAAGCGTCACCTGCACCGGTTGGGTCTTTGATGGCATCTGTTTCAAAAATCGGAATCTGAACGCAGTCGCCGTTGCTATAGATGAACGAACCGTCTTTACCATGTGTTACGATCAAGACGGGGAACATGCGTTGCAGATCTGCGAGCGTCAGTCCTGCTTTTGATTCGATCATCAGCGCTTCAAAGTCGTTGACGACCAGCATGTACGCGCCTTCCATACTGGTGCGCAGTTCATCACCATTGAGGCGTGCGACCTGTTGGCTTGGATCGTAAACGAACTTGATTCCCCGCTCACGGCATTCTTGACATAGGTTCGACATCGCTTGAGGATCGTTAGGGGAGATGATGACCCAGTCCGGTTTAGTGGGCATCACGTCACTGATGCGATAATTCTTCGCATAGGTCATTGCGCCCGCATAAAACGACCCGATTTGATTGTTGTCGAGATCAATATTGGCGAAGAAAGAAGGCATGAACACGTCTTCGATCTTTTGCACGAGACTGATGTCTACACCTGTGCGGGTCAACCACGCGGCATAATCGTCAAAATCGCGCCCGACTGTTCCGAACAAACGCGGCGTTTGCCCCAGCAGCGCCATCGTATACGCGATGTTGCCCCCATTGCCGCCCCAATGCTTTGTCATGTCTTCGACGAGAAAGCTAACACTGATCCGATCAAGGTGATCGACCAGAATATGCTCGGCAAAGCGTCCTGGGAATCGCATGAGGTAGTCATAGGCGATCGATCCCGTTACAATGATATCTGTCATCCTGCCGTCCTGTTGCGCCCTGCATAACCGTTCGGCAGTATACCAGTATCGTTTTCAATTTGCAGTATGAACATCTGATGAGTATTTTGCAGCAGTGGCGGCTGAAGACAGCGTTTGCCAAAGGAACAGCCGATGACCGATGAACAGAATGATCTGCCGGTAGAACCGCAGAAGCGCCCCCGTCGTGACGCGGATAAAGGACGCGAACCCGAATTCTTACAGGGACGATCTGGAACGCGTGCCTATTCGATTGCAGCGCTGGTCGAAAAGATTGAATCACAG
The DNA here is from genome assembly GCA_026645745.1 of Anaerolineae bacterium. GTDB lineage: Bacteria > Chloroflexota > Anaerolineae > Aggregatilineales > Phototrophicaceae > Flexifilum. The sequence continues at coordinate 5,838 of JAPKMU010000022.1, forward strand.
TTTTATGCTGAATATTCGCCAGATTCCCCGCTTTTGGCGGAGGCAGATACTCCTGCGAAGCGTTTGCGTCTGCTGCTCGACGTCACGAATTACGTGCTTGCTGTCGAGTCGATCCAGTTGGACAGCGAAACCAAGGCGCATTTGATTGAACGCGTTTACAGCGGCATCTTCGGCTATGGTGCGCTCGATCAATTCTTCCTTGATTCGCGTGTGACCACGATCAGCATTGAAAGGGCGGAGACCGTCGCTGTACGGTTCGGAAACCTGCCGTTTACGTCGTATCACAACCTCTTTGATGATGACGAAGATCTCCAGCGGGTGATAAAGCGGTTGGTTACCGATGCGGGAGCAGAACTCCGCGACGATACCCCGATCTTGGAAACCGGGCTGCTGATCGGTGATCGTCCAGCACGGGTGAGTGTGGTTGCACCACCTTATGCGGCAAACCTCAGCGCGGATATTCGACTGCATCCGGCAAATGCGCCCACCCTTGATGATCTGGTTGAGACAAATTTCATGAGCGCGGACGCTGCTGACCTCCTGCGCGCGATTGCTCGTTCAGATTATGGGTTTTGCATCGTCGGTGAACCCGAATCCGGCAAGACGACACTGCTCAATGCAATGCTTCAACTCCTTTCAGATGTAAACGGCGTGTATATCGAACGTGCCGCAGAACTACGCCCGCCTCAGAACATGCGCCGCATGACCGCGCGCTGGCGAATCGCGGATCAGCCGGAGGTTACGTTTGGGCAGCGGATCGCGCAAGCGCTTGAGCTAGAACCGCCGCTGATCATTTTGGATGAGGTGCGTGCTGACGAACCAGATACGCTGTCGCCGCTCTTGATGCGGGAAAACACACCGCGTCAGATTTGGGCGTGCCGGGGAGCACCGGACGCAAAGCGGTTGCAAAGCGCGCTCGGTATGATCGCCCGCCGTGCCAATATAGGCGCGGGTGAAGTGATGGTTCACCGCATGTATGAACGACTGCCGTTTGTGATCACTGTCTCTCGCATCGGGCACCCCGAAACGGGCGAATCACTGCGGTTGTTCAGCGTAGCGGAGTGGCAGCCTCGGACTGACTCCGAGTATCCCGACTATCGCTTATTGATGCAGTACCGCGATGGTGAAGCGCGCCGAACCGATGTACCTTTGGCGCGGGAGTTGGGCTGAAGCGAACGACAAAAAAACGGGCATGACTTAGCCATGCCCGTTTTTATTCAGAATTTGAATGCGGCTGGTTTAGCTCGCGTTTGCCTGTTCGATGACCGCCGCAAGAACGGTATAAGGTACTGAACCGCGATCATATGTTGTACCGTTGTAGCTGACCCACTGCGCCGGACCATCGCCATAACGCACCAAAACCGCTGGAGTTCCGGTCACGCCGAGATTTTGCCCAAGGTTAACATCGATCGTCACCTGATCCGAACTGCTGGTGCAGTCGAGGACCTCGCTGCGACTCAAACCGAGTTCTTGTACCACGCCGATGACTGCGCCGTCTTGGAAATAACGCCCGGTGCTCGCCAGTTCGAAGAAGCGATCATAAGCTGTCCAAAACAGGGTCGGATTCTGTTCGGCAATACATTCCGCTACCGCGCCCGCATAAACTGTTTGCTGCCCACCCGCCGTTGGGAAAATGCGGAATTCAAACCGTGCTTGCCCGGTTGCAACGTAGTCTTGAACAAGCTGCTGCATTTCGACATGATACGTTTGGCAGTGAGGGCATCCAAAGTCCGCAAACTCAACCACAGTGATAGGTGCTTCAGGATTTCCAATGATGAAACCACCGTCAGCACCGCGCGTTGCATTCATGGCGGTGTAGTCAATTGTCTGAACACTGGAATTGCCTGATGCCAGAATTGCAACGAGAAACACGACAACCGCAACCACCACAATTCCGATGACTACGATCAATCCCTGCTGGCGCTGACGATCAGACATGCTTCCGGCGGCACGCGAAGCACCCACTCCTGCGCCGCTCTGATTCGTTTTTACATTCATTCTGGTCTGTGGACTCCAAACCTCACCGTTAAGATTGCAGTATTGTAGCCCAACTCTTTCGAATGTAACTATCCATTTCTGTTCAGGTCATGTCAAGAAGCTGTGTGACGGCGCTATAATCTCCCTCAAGTACAAGGAGTGAACCAATGCGCGCAGTTGACCTTATTGCAAAAAAACGAGATGGTGAAGTTCTCACCCGCGAGGAAATCAAGCACTTTATTGACGACTTTACACGTGGGGACATTCCCGACTATCAAGCGGCAGCATGGCTGATGGCAGTATTTCTTCGCGGGATGAATCGTCAGGAGATCGTCGATCTGACGCTGGCGATGGCATACAGCGGCGATGTGCTAGATTTGAGCGACATCAGCGAATATTCAGTAGACAAACATTCATCCGGCGGTGTGGGTGATAAAACGTCGTTGGTGGTTCTGCCGCTGGTGGCGGCGTGTGGTGTGCCTGTCGCCAAAATGAGTGGACGAGGGTTGGGTTTCAGCGGCGGCACACTGGATAAGCTCGAATCGATTGCCGGTTACAACGTAAACTTGAGCGGCGAAGAATTCCGCGCGCTGGCGAAGGCAAACGGAATCGTGTTGGCGGGGCAGTCGGCATCGTTAGCGCCCGCTGATGCGAAGTTGTATGCCCTCCGTGACGTGACGGCGACTGTGCCATGTTTGCCACTGATTGCAAGCAGCATCATGAGCAAGAAGATTGCGGCGGGTGCGAATGGGATCGTGCTGGATGTGAAATATGGACGCGGCGCGTTTATGACCACTGCTGAAGATGCGCGAGCGCTGGCGCAGATCATGGTGGAAATCGGCGCGGACGCGGGGCGAGATGTAATCGCGCTGATTTCGAACATGAATCAACCGCTCGGCGCGGCGGTGGGTAATGCGCTGGAAGTCCGAGAGGCGATACAAGTCTTAGGCGGACATGCTCCCGCCGAAGCAAAAGACTTCGAGGAACACTGTTTGATCGTTGCGACCCAAATGCTTCGTTTGGCGGGACGTGGTCAGCGCTGGACGGACGAAGCACAGACTCATGCAATGCTCCAAGAGATGCTCGAAAGCGGTAAAGCACTGGCAGTCTTCCGCCGTATGGTTGAAGCGCAAGGCGGTGATGTGCGCATGGTTGATGATCCGGCGCTCCTACCCTCAGCGCGTTTGCTAGTTCCGCATCACGCGCCGACGGGTGGTTATGTTGCGGATGTCGATGCGCTGGCGATTGCGCGCGCCAGTTTTGACCTCGGCGCGGGGCGTGAGAAGAAAGGCGATCCGGTCGATCTCGCGGTTGGTGTGTATGTTCCGGTCAAAATCGGGCAGTACGTCAAGAAAGGCGGCGTGCTAGCGATGATCTACACCAACAGCGAAGCAAAAGCAGAAATGGCACGCGAACAGCTTGCCCGCGCATTCGAGCTTTCCAATGTGCGCATGACTCCGCCGCCGCTGGTCGATGGGATGATCAGCAGTCTTTAGCGAGGAAGTCGGGTGATGTGGATCGTGTAGATGGGTGCATCCAACCAGTACCCAAGCGAGCTGAAGCGGATTCTGCCGTTTAGTCCTGTGTAATCTGTTTCGGCGAGTGCATCTCTTGTCCCTGATCGGGTGGCTCGGAGGGCAGCGATCGTAATCTGTGCGGCATCATAGGTGAGCATCGAATACAAACCGGGAGCAGGCGCGAAACCGTCGCTCCCGGCAATTCGTTCTGTGAACTCAGCGGTTGGGGATAGGGCGCTGCTCCGGTAAACCGAATCGCGCTGAAAATCGCCGTGTGCTTCGCCCGGTGTGAGTTCTTGCGCCGACAAAACGAATACCCCAGACGGATCGGCAGTGACGCTCCACTCTCCAACTACCAGCACCGGAAGATCGCCGAACGCGGTCAGCGTTTGCGCCGCGCTGGCGGAGTAACCGAGGACGATCACCGCCAGCGTCAGCGGATCACCTGCCAGCGCGGTGGCACGGTTGGCAGCAGTTTCGACTGTACCACCGTCATCAAGCGGGTACAGTTCCGCCTGTGTTCCAACATCGACAAATGCCAATCTTGCCGCGTACAGCGCATCGTAGCCAAGATCGCGCGATTCGCCTTCAAACGGCGCAAGCAAGGCGATGCGCGGTGGCGGATCATCCCGTTGTATGGCGCACCCGCTTACCAGCGTGATCGCCGCTGCGATCAGCGTCAACCGCCGTATCAGAAACATGAGTTTGCTAGATGCTCGTCGAACGTCTCTGCGAAATTGTGATACCCATCACCCGTGCAGCGCGCTTGAAAAAAAAGGTAATCGCTCACGGCAGGCTGGAGCGCCGCCTGTATCGCGCTGATTCCGGGGCTGGCGATAGGTCCGGGGGGAAGTCCGGTATTCAAGTAAGTGTTATACGGCGAGACGGCACTGGTGTAATCCGCTTGTGTAATCCGCTGCCACCATGTTGAGCCGTCAAAGCCGAGGGCATACTGCACCGTCGGATCGGCATCGAGTTTCATGCCGATGGCAAGGCGGTTGCGGTAGACACTGCTGATCATCGCGTGTTCGTCTTCGTGTACGGCTTCACGCTGAATGATCGATGCCAGTGTGACTGCTTCGTAAATCGAGAGTCCGTTGGCGGCGGCAAGCTCAGGGATGCGCGCGGCAGATGCTCTTGATCGGAAGTTTTCGAGCAGGACTTCAGCGAGGTAATCCGGGGTGACACTTGCAGGCAGTTGATAGGTATCCGGGAAAAGAAATCCTTCAAGGGATGCTCCCGTTGGAATACCCGCCCACTGCGCGAAAGCGGGATCGATCACTGCGCCAATGCCGACGACGCGCAGAAAATCTGCACCGCTGAATCCGAAATAACCCGATTGATCGATAATGGCGGCGATTTCCTCGATCCGCCAACCCTCCAAAATGCGGAACGCAAACTGCCCGGTGCTGGAATCCGTCAGCGTTTCAGCAATCTGTGGGATGGTCTGGGCTTGCGTGAGGAAGAACGTTCCCGCTTCGAGCTGCGTATCCAGTCGGTACGCCCGCACATAATCGACAAATAACTCCGCGTCGGTGATCAAACGGGCGCTGACAAGATTATCCGCAATGGTGCGCGGGCTGTCGCCAGAGTTGACGGTGAAGCGCACGGGTGACGTGTCGGTACTCATCGTCACGCTGAGTTCATCCTCGCGTCCTGCGAGTGAAAACCGAATGATCGACGTTTGAATATACGTGATCGGGTCGCCGTCAGAGACGATGAATAAGCCGCCAACCATCAAAACACCGATTAAGATCAGCGCAAGCAGCAGGAGCGCCGCAAGCTGAATTGTTCGACGCAAGTTTTACTCCTGTGATCGTGATTCTGGGGGTATGGGCGGCGGCGTTCGCTGATCACGCACCGCGTCGAGGTAACTTTGAAGCATGACCCGCGCCGCGAGATCGTCAATTGGCTCCGACGACTTACGCTTTTTCGCGATTGAGATTTCACGCGCATCCACGCTGGTAAGCTGTTCGTCCCAAAAGACAATGGGTAGGGAAGTCGTCGCACTAAACCGCGCCGCCCAATTTTTCACTTTGTCCGCTTGCGTAAACTCTCCCTGTACAGCGTATTCGGCGTACGGCAGCCCGATCACATAAGCAATCGCTTCTTGTTCGGCGGCGATGGTGTGGATGCGCTCAAAATCCGCTTTATTGGTCGTGCGCATTATCACTTCGAGTTCACGTGCGATCAGCCATGAAGCATCACTGATGGCAATCCCGATTCGCACCAAACCGTGATCAATTCCTATCAAGCGTCCGCTGGTCATCCACTCCCTACCAATACGGTGATCCGCATAGGCACGACGGGAAGCTGATCGAACCAATCCGGCGTTAACGTGATCTGCGGTGGTGCGGCTTCGGTCAAGTTAAGGGTGGTGATCAAGTAGCGGCGGGCTTCGTCAATCGTCATTCCCGCTAAACGTCCTTGTAGGGATGCTGCATCGATCTGTGAACCGACTGCTGCCCGCCCGATCATGGCGAAACGGACGCGCCCAACCTCATCTACTGATACCGTCCCCGCTTGCTCATACTCGACCGTGTTGATGTCGATTTCTCGACCCGGCGGTATCCCGTTGGAAAGCTGCACATAGGCAATTTGTTGTGCGAGGCGCATATCAACAGCGGTCGCCTCGATCACGGCGCGCATGGTGAGCGACAAATTATTCGCTTCTTCGCCAACCGAGGCATCAAACGTCGTCCAATCGCCGCGTTCTTCGGTAATCCGGATGGTTTCCGGGATGATCACCTGATCGCCGCCCATACGCGGCACCATTTCGTTGTAAGCGCGTGCCTGAAGCTGTTGGCGGAGTGTATCCAGCAGGCGTGAGCGGTCAGCTTCGGTGACCACGCGGACTTCGCGCGATGTTCCGCCGTATGTTGGCGCAAGATTGCGGACTTCAAGCTGTGAGGATAAACCGCCGATTACGGTATTGATCATGCCCGCATCGAGATTGTTTCCGATTTCGCCCGCCGACTCAGCGACGGCTTCAATTGGGACTTCGATTTGCAAGCCAACCTCGCCCGCAACCCGCGCCCCTTGCAGCGTCCTGAAGATGATCGGCGTTCCGGCGCTGGTGCTGACAAAAGTCCCTTGTGGAATCTCAACCGCTTGATTGGTGGTGTTGATGAACACAACCGATCCGACCGCAGGTGTTGTTCCAAGACTGCGCACCCCTGTTGTTTCGATGGTTGCCCGTTCCTCGACTTCTACGCGCAGCGTGAGCGCAGGGATCACCCGCGCTTCGACGTCGATCTGCCCCTGTCCGATGAGCGGGTCGGCGGTGATGTCTACCGAGATTTCCAATGTTTCGCGCTGTGGCAGAATCACAACAGTCGCGGAAGGAGCGACGAAGTAGGTAACCGCGCCAACCGTGAGCAGAAGCACAAGCACGATTGCGATGCGAATCAAGGTGCGCGCCCGCCGTTCGACCGGGCTGATATCCTCAATGCGAAGTCGGCTGGCGAGCGGCGCGAGGTCTTCGGCGCTTGGCTCATCTTTGGGGCGGGTTTCGCGTCCACTAAAAACTTTGGAGCGTCCACGCCGCCATTTGGCACGCTGCGCACTCCCAACCGTCTCAAACACGCTCAAATCGAGTTCGGCGGCGTGGCGCGCTACGACCGGATCGTGGGTTACAATGGCGAGGCGGATCGCCAACCGGATCGCCTCACGCTGAATGAGGACGAGGTCGAGTTTGCGGGTCAGCGCTGCGCCTTTTTCTGGCGAAACAAGCAGCACGCGCCGACCACGCAAGAACTGAAGCCGATCACGGACGCTGGTAGCGTCGTCGGTCGGCTCAAGTGGTAACAGGCTGATCGGCGCGGGCATCGGCAGTGTTGACTCTAGTGCGCGGCGCTGATGAGTTGGCGGGCGGCTTCGAGCGCTTCACCCAGCTTGGCAGCATCTTTGCCGCCTGCTTGCGCCATTGTCGGGCGACCCCCGCCGCCGCCGCCCACGACTGCCGCGATCTGCTTGATCAAATTACCTGCGTGCAGTCCCTTCTTGGTCAGATCGTCCGTTACGGCGACGACCAACTGCGGTTTGTCATCGACCACGCTTCCCAAGACCATCACGCCGCTCTTGACCTGACTGCGGAACCAGTCGGACATATCACGAAGTGTGTCCGGTGATGCGCCGTCGATTTGAGCGATTAATGCTTGTTTGCCCTCAATGGTTTCAAGTTGAGCCATCAGACGGTCGAAATTCGTTTTTGCCATGTCACGTTGAAGCGCCGTGATCTGCTTGCGGGCTGCGCCAAGTTCATCTTGCAGGGCGTTCACGCGGGCTGCTGCACTATCGGGCGTTGTCCCCAACTGCGCCGCAATCTGATGCAGGGCATCCAGTTTGCTCTGGATATATGCAACGGCTTTGTGTCCGGTCAGCGCCTCAACACGGCGAATACCCGCGCTTACACTGCCTTCTTCAGTGATGATGAACGCACCGATTTCAGCCGTTTCGCCCACATGGACACCACCGCATAATTCATAGCTGTAGCGCGAGTCGTCTTTGGTAACGCTGATCGTGCGGACGCGATCTCCGTATTTTTCACCGAACAACGCCATCGCGCCTTCTGCGCGTGCTTCGCTCAATGAGCGTTCTTTGGCGACCACGCCGTAATTCTTCAAGACAATGTCGTTGACTTCGCTCTCAACGACACGCAGTTGATCGGCTGTCACCTTTGAGTCGTGCGCGAAGTCAAAGCGCAGACGATCCGGCGCGACGAGCGATCCGCGCTGCTGGACATGCGTTCCGAGATGTGCGCGCAACGCCGCATGGAGCAGGTGAGTCGCGGTGTGATTACGCGTGATGTCGGCGCGGCGGTCAGCGTCAACCGAAGCCGTCACCGTGTCACCTTCTTTCGGCTGACCTTCGACGACTTCACCGACATGGACGATCAAACCGCCTACCGGACGGCGCGTGTCTTCGACTTCGACGCGCCAACCATCGCCCGAAATCACGCCTGTGTCGCTGACCTGACCGCCTGCCTCAACATAGAACGAGGTGGAATCAAGGACGATCTCAACTTTGTCACCGACGATGGCGTTGGTCACGCGCTCACCGTCGAGCAGAATGGCGAGTACGCGCGCTTGTGTATCCGTATCGCCATACGGGTTATAAGCAACGCCCGTTTCTGGAAGTGCACCGCCCTGTTTGAGCGATTTCAGCGTGTCGTTGTAGAGATCAGCGCTGGCGATTGTTCCCATCGCTTTGCCGCCGCCGCTGGCGATTGAATGCTGTTCTTCGGCTTTAGCGAATCCGACTTCATCAACGGTGTAGCCGCGTTCTTCAGCGATGTCTTTGGTTACCTGAACAGGTAAGCCGAGCGTTGCTTTCAGGTAGAAGGCATCCTCACCGCTGAGCGTGCCGCCCGCCGGAAGTTTGGCAAGCGCGGCTTCAAGTTCAGCAACACCACGATCCATCGTGCGGCGGAAGCGTTCTTCTTCCTGCGTGATCACGCGCTTGATCGTCTCGGCGCGCTCGACTAATTCGGTATAGTGCCCGCCCATTGTGGCGATCACGGCGTCAGCGACGGTTGCAAGGAATGGCTCGGTGAAGCCAAGTTTTGTTCCAAAACGGGCAGCACGGCGGATCACCAAACGGCAGACGGAGTCACGTCCTTTTGCGCCGGGAAGTACACCGTCGGCAATTAGGAAAACTGCCGCGCGCACATGATCGGCAATCACGCGATAGGGGATAATATTGGCGTTGCGCTGTTCGTCGGTGTCACCCGTCAGCCGCTGCGTTGCCTCGATGATCGGCATAAACAGGTCAGTTTCATAATTCGAGCGGACGCCGTTGACAACGCTCAGGATGCGTTCCAAGCCCATGCCCGTATCAACGCCGGGAGCAGGAAGCGGCACATCAAATTTGCCGGAGTGCGTCGGATCTTCTTGGGTGCGGTTGAACTGCATGAACACGAGATTCCACAGTTCAAGAAAGCGATCATCTTCCGCTTCAAGGCTCGGAATAATGTCGTCGATCCCGCGCTCCGGGTATTTATCCCAGTGAAGTTCGCTGGTTGGTCCGCACGGTCCGGTTTCTGCCATCTGCCAGAAGTTGGTTTTCGGTCCCAGACGGGCGACGCGCTTCGGATCGACACCCATTTCATCGACCCAGAAACTGTACGCTTCGTCATCATTCTGGTAGACCGTAAATGCGAGCCGGTCGGCTGGCAGTCCGTAACCCTCAGTGAGCAGGCGGTACGCAAAGCGGATCGCATCGCGTTTGAAGTAATCGCCAAAGCTGAAGTTGCCGAGCATCTCAAAGAAGGTGTGATGGCGCGGTGAAGGACCCACGTTTTCGAGGTCGGAGTGTTTACCCGCGACGCGCATACACTTTTGGGAAGTCGTTGCGCGCTTGTAATCGCGTTTATCCAACCCCAAGAAAACGTCTTTAAACTGCACCATGCCCGCGTTGGTGAACAATAGGGTGGGGTCATTGGCGGGGACAAGCGATGACGACGCGACTTGGCGGTGTCCTTGTTCTTCAAAGAATTCTAAAAACAGCGCGCGCGCTTCGGCGCTGGACATAGGTTTCATACGCAAAACCGATCCTTCGACGGCTGACCATGATTAGGAACATTATAACGGCACGCCCAAACGTTTTCTAGCGCTCCACTTGTCGGTGTTCTGCTATAATGCCGGGGCAGATAAGCCTTACTACCAGCAGGATTCATCATGCCCACGATTGACGAGCAAGTCGAGATACTGATGAGCGGGGCGGCGTATGGCGATGACCAGACCCGCGAAAACATGAAGCGTGAACTGCGCGACCGTTTGATCGAAGCCGAAAAGCAGGGGCGTCCGCTTCGCGTGTACTGCGGTTACGATCCGCGCACGAGCGACCTTCACCTCGGTCACACGATTACCATGCGGAAGCTCAAGCAGTTTCAAGAATTCGGTCATGATGTGACTTTCCTTGTTGGAACGTTCACCAGCTTGATCGGCGATCCGTCAGATAAAGACAAAGCACGCGATCAACTTACCGCCGAGCAGGTCGATGAAAATGCGCGCACCTACGCGGAACAAGCCTTCAAAATCCTTGATCCGAGTTTGACGCGGGTACGCCGTAACGACGAATGGCTCTCCACGCTTGATTTTGCGGACATCATCCGGCTTGCGAGCAACTTCACCGTGCAGCAGTTCTTGATCCGCGAAAATTTCGCGCGCCGTCTCGAGAGCGGACAACCGATCTACCTTCATGAGCTGTTCTACGGCTTGATGCAGGGTTATGACGCGGTCGCGCAAGAAGCCGATGTGCAAGTTGGCGGGCAAGATCAGTTGTTCAATATCCTCGTGGCGGGGCGCAAACTGCAAGAAGGGCTTGGTCAGCGTCCACAGGTGGCGATCATCATGGGCGAGAGCCTTCCGGGGACGGATGGCGAGATCAAGATGAGTAAGAGCCTCGGCAATCATATCCCGCTGCTTGCCGAACCGAATGATATGTTTGGCAAAGTCATGAGCGTTCCTGATAAGGCGCTGATCATCTACCACAAATTGGTGCTCGGTTGGTCGCCTGTCCAACTGCGTGAGCTTGAAGCAGGGTTAGCATCCGGGGCACTCCACCCGAATCAGGTCAAGATGGCGCTGGCGCGGGCAATCGTCACGACGTATCACAGTGCGGCAGATGCCGAAGCGGCTCAGAAGTGGTGGGACGAGGTACACCGCTCAGGTGGACTGCCATCCGAGATGGAAGAAACCGTCCTTGAAGCAGAAGAAAAAGTCGTCGAATTGACGCGGCGGCTGGGTTTGGTGGCAAGCGGCGCTGAAGCGCGCCGTCTGATTCAGCAGAGCGGCATTCGGCTCGACAATGAAGTGGTCACCGATGTGATGGCGACGATCAAGCCGGATGATCTGCCGAAAGTCTTGCAGGTCGGCAGACGCAAATTCGTGCGCTTGGTCAAGGCGTAGGCGTAAATGAAACCTGTCCCCTCTTCGTCAAAAGAGCGCCGTTGAGGGGACGACTGTGTTAGGAGGCGGGCGCGAAGAGTAGATACAGCGCTGTGATCGTCAGCGCCGCCAGCATGATTAGCTCAAATGTGCGTTGGTTAATCCGGCGCACGATTTTATGCCCCACCCATACTCCGAACGGCAAAATCGGCAGCGCCCAGAGCGCCCCAACGATAACATTCCAATCCATGATATTCGCGGCGATCAGCGGCGGCAGCTTGATCAGGTTGACGAGCGCGAAATAGAGCGTTGTGGTGCCGACGAAGGTCAGCGGCGGGAGCTTTTGCAGCAGGAGATAGATCGTAAATGGGGGTCCGCCAACGTTAGCAACCGCTGATCCTGTTCCAGCAATGCCGCCCGCAAGCATCCCGTGCCAGCGGCGCGGCTGATATGCCAGCCGTGTAAGCCGATCCCCAAACAGCTTGTAAACCACAAACAAAAGGACGAACAACCCCAACAGGCGGCGCAGTACGTCATCCGGCAAATTGGCAAGGAGATAGGTGCCAATCAGGATTCCAATCACCGAAGTCGGCAGCAGCAGCTTGATGTAATACATGTCCCACTGCTTCCAGAAGGCACGCAGCGCGAACACGTCCGCGATAATCAAGAGCGGCAGCGCCAAACTGATCGCATCGCGCACAGGCATCACTTGACTGAGCAGGGGCGTTGCTAGCACTGCCAGCACCGCGCCCATTCCCCCTTTTGACAAACCGATCAGTAGAGCGACAAGGGCAATAATCAGGATTGAGGTCATCTTGGATAACTTTCCGGCAGCGAATCTGGCGCAATCCTACCGTTGGTTGCGGCGTCGGTAAACCGTCGGTGGATCGTCATGGACTGCATGAACCTGCGTGGCGATCTTCGAGTCTCATGGTGAAGATGGGAACACCGAATGGAGACTCTGCTATGACGCGCTTTCAACGATTGATGATTGTGCCTGCAATCTTTCTCGTGCTGCTTATTCCAGTAGGGTGCATGTTTACCCAGATTACCGCCACATTTCCAAGAGTATCGGGGCGCTATCAGCTTTTTGAGCACGGGCTGATGTTTTGGCGCGAAGATAATGCTGTGATTTATGTGATGGTGGATGATGGGCGTTTCTGGGAGCTTGAAGCGCCCGAATATGGAGCATACCCGGAAAGTCCTTTGCAATTTCAATGGGATCGCTTTCCAAAACCAACGGCACAGTCCGGCTTTGGGCGGGTATGGTGGAATTACCTTGACATCCGTTACGGATTAGGCGAAGCAGTCACCAGCGAGATCAACGCCTACCAACCGATTCACCAATTCATGCCCGGTGTGGTGTTGTTTACGCTGCCAGACGGGCGCGTCATCTTTTCTAACCAAACGAATTGGATGCAGATAGGGGAGGACAACTCGATGTGGCTGCCCTCAACTCCCTATCCTTCGCCGACACCGCCGTATACGCCAACGCCAGCGCCTTAGTGACGATGCAGCCATGTGAGATATTCGCGCACCTGCAAGTCGGTGCTGCGGATTTTCATCGCCAAATCCGCAGCGAGGTTGCGCATCAAGCGGTAGCCGAGCTGCGGATACGAATCACACAAAAAGACGAGACGTTCACGCGGTATCACCAATAGGCGCGTATTTTCTTTCGCGCTGCGTGCCCGTGCTGAACGCAGTCCTTCATCGACCATCGCAACTTCGCCAAATGACTGTCCCCGGCGAAGTGTGGCAATGGTTTTTGACTCGCCAAGTGTTGTTTCGGCAGTCACCAACGCTGGATCGACCTGAATCCAGACCTCGCCATCAGCGATCACGTACAGTTCTGTGCCGGGTGTGTTTTCTTCAAAAATGACGGCACCTTCAGAAAACACAACCTCACGGCAAATTGAAGCAATTAGCTCAAGTTGGGTGTTTGAGAGGTCGACAAAAATGTCTGCTTGTCGTAAAGTGTCAATAGGGGTCATACGAGACTCCTGCGTTTGGGTTCATCTGGGATCAGTTTCGGTTACTTGGGTGTAGTTTATCATGGATTGCGCGGCAGGGGTTTGCCGTCAAGGAGAATTGTCATGGGCAAGAAAAACCAACCTGTGCCGGTTGACTGGTCGGTACGTGATGAGCCGATTTCATATCCGGTTTGGGGGGAAGCACAGATTGATCTAGAAGCTCGGAAACAGATGGATAACGCGATGCGGTTGCCAGTTTCGGTGGCTGGAGCCTTGATGCCAGATGCACACGTTGGTTATGGGCTGCCGATTGGCGGCGTACTCGCGGTCGAAAATGCTGTGATTCCGTATGCGGTGGGGGTTGATATTGCGTGCCGTATGCGAATCTCGATTTTCGAGCAGTCGCCGCACATGATCGGTCAGAAGCCGGGGCAGTTCAAAAACGCGATCATGGAGCAAACACGCTTTGGTACAGGCGCGAAATTTGAAAAACATGAGCGCATGGATCATGCCGTCCTTGACGATCCAGACTGGAAGGCGACTCGTTTCCTAACCTCGCTGACGGACATCGCCTATGGTCAGCTTGGCACCAGCGGCACGGGTAATCATTTCGTCGAGTGGGGCGAGATCACGCTTGAGCAGGATTCGCCTGATCTCGGATTGAAGGCGGGAACATATCTTGCGCTCCTTTCGCACAGCGGATCACGCGCGGTTGGTTTCAAAATCGCCAATTACTATTCCAAATTGGCAATGGAGATGCTCCCGTATCTCGATTCGAGCGTGCGGGTGCTGGCATGGTTCGGGCTTGATTCGCACGAAGGGCAGGAATACTGGCTCTCAATGCAGCTTGCGGGACGTTTTGCTGCCGCCAATCATGAGATCATTCATCAGCGTGTAGCAAAAGCGGTCGGAATCAAGCCTGTCGCATCCGTCGAGAATCATCACAACTTTGCGTGGAAAGAGACGATCCCCGCGCCGCCCGGTTTCGGGAGCGGTGAGCGGACTGTAGTCGTTCATCGCAAAGGTGCGACTCCCGCTGGTGAAGGGGTTCTTGGTATCATACCGGGATCAATGGGCGATGCGGGATATGTCGTGCGTGGTCGCGGGCGTGTTGATGCGATCAACTCGGCTTCGCATGGTGCAGGGCGCGCGATGAGTCGCAAACAAGCGACGAGTTCGATCACCAAGACTGAGCGTGATAAATACCTGAAAGAACGCGGTGTAACTCTGCTCGGCGGCGGCATGGATGAATCGCCTCAGGCATATAAGCCGATTCAATCGGTCATCGAGGCACAGCTCGATCTCGTTGACATTGTAGGGAAGTTTACGCCGCGCATCGTGCGCATGGCGGATGAACCGGGAGATATCTAGGTTGGCGGATTATACAGTCGATGAACTGATCTCCGTGTGTATTTCACGGCAGGTCGAAGATGGCGAAACGTTGGCACAGGGAATCAATACCCCGCTCGTGATGGCAGGGTTTGTGCTTGCGCAAATGACGCACGCTCCGAATGTCAATTTCGCGTCTGCGATTGGGCAAAGTGTATGCCAAGAACCCGCTGCGCTCGGCGTGGGGCGGATCGAGGACTTTTGGCTTGCCAAAGGTTTGATCTACACGGGATTCGTGACGGCGTCGGCGGATTTGCTGCCGAAGTTCAAACCGAAAGAATTTCTGCGTCCAGCGCAGATCGATCAGCGCGGAAACACGAATAACATCGCGTTTGGCGACAACTTTGATCGACCGCGTATGCGCCTACCGGGAACGGGAGGAATCCCGGATGTAACCCCGATTGGTGAGCATTTGTGCTTATACGTTCCGCGTCACTCAAAAGTCACGTTTGTGCAAAAGCTCGATTTCGTCAGCGGGATGGGGTATGTGCCGGGACGCAAACGCGGGGCAGGTCCGCGCTACTTGGTCAGCGATTTGGGCGAATTCGACTGGGCAAACGGAAATATGCGGCTGATCCGACTGTTCCCCGGTGTTACCGTCGAACAAATTCGCAAAAAGACCGCATTTGAGCTGGAAATCGCGCCCGATTTGACGGAGACGCTGCCGCCTAGCGCCGAAGAAGTGCGGCTGCTGCGCGACGTGATCGATCCATTGGGGGTGCGCAAGTTGGAGATGCTCGGCGGGAGCGCTCGAAAAGACCTGCTGCGCGAGATTCTGACGAAAGAGAACGCCTTATAACGGGAGAGGGAATGCCCTCTCCCCCTAACTTAGTTGAGCGACCATGCTCCGATATTGCGGAAACGATCCGCCGATGTGCCGATGTAGCCGAGTTGTAACCCTTGCAAGCGCTGTGTCGTAACGACCGTATACACCGGGAAGTACATCGGGATCGCAATGGCACGGTTGGCGAACTCGCGCTGGAATTCTTGGTAGTGCCCCATGCGATTTAGACCAGAGGGATCGCGGCGCGCAAGTTCTAGTAACTCACTAATTGCGCGGTCGTCCGCGCCGCCGTAATTTTCCCCGTCCGGGTATTCGCCCTGATGCCAGAATGCGAAGGGATCGGGGTCTGTTGCGCCACCCATCGAGTATTCCACCAGCGCGACATCAAAATCATGCGCTTCCAGTCGCGCTTGATAGCTTGCCAGATCAAGCGCTTCAACGGTGACGTTCATGTTTAGCTGTGACCATTGACTGGCAATCTCATTGGCGAGGCTGAACAGCGCTGGATCGTTCGGCGTCAGAATCGTGAATGTGAACAGGAACGGCGATTCGGGTGGTTCGGTTGCTTCTGGTGTTTCTTCCTCGCGCGCAGCCGCTTCTTGCCGCCGCCACCGCTCTGCCGCGAGTTCGAGCAGACGCCGAGCTTCGGTCGGATTGTACGCCGGATAGGCAATTCCCGGCAGATATGCCCACGAGTTCGGCGGGAACGGACTATCGGCTAAGATCGCTGCAAACCCGAAAGCACGCTCAATCATCGCGGCACGATCTAGCCCGGTTTCGAGAGCGATGCGAACAGCACGCTCACGGAAATAGCGGGTGTCATCGTTCACCCAGTTGTAAATCAGCGTGCCCAATACTGGCTCAACCGCATGCCATGACGCGAGGTTATGAATATTCGCCGCCATAAACAGCCCTTGGCGGTCATTACGATCACGTCCCGCTAGCGCATCGACTTCGCCTGATTGTAGTGCATTGAGCGCTTCGTCGAATGTTCCGTAAAGTTGGAAACGCACCCGATCTAACGCGAAGGGCTGTGCTTGACCTTCGGGGCGCTGGCGATAAACAGGCGCAACCCGCAAATCCACGAGACGGATTTGACCGTCAGCCGATCGTAGTGCCTCAAGCTGATACGCTCCCGTTCCGATTGGCGTCAAGTTGAACGGATGCGATGCTAACGCCGCTGCGCTTGTGCCGCGCAGTGCATGTTCCGGCAAGATGCCGATGCTGACCTGATCAAGAAATGTTGCCAGCGGCTGCGTCAGGCGGAAACGCACCGTAAATTGATCTAACTTTTCCGTTTCAACCGTGCGCCAAAAGCGCCCTAGATCGGGATCGCCGGGGAAATCCGGCGAACGTAAGATCGCCATCGTGTAGATCACGTCGTCGGCGTTGAATTGGATGCCATCCTGCCACAATACATCTTGACGGAGGAGAAACGTCCATTCCAGCCCATCTGATGAGACGATCCAACGTTCCGCAAGCGCGGGACGCGCTTCACCAAATTCGTTGGTCGTCGTCAGTCCTTCAAAAATCAAGGCTGCAATGTCTCGATCTACCGGATTGAGCGAAGCAAATACCGGATTAAGGCGCTGAACGCCGCCGATCAGCGCTTCGCGGTAGGTCGCTATACCATCACCGCTGACAACGGGAGGCTCAACCTGCGGCACTGGTGCTGAATCGGTTGGGAGTGCTGCCTCGTTGGGCTGCACGGTTGCGGATTCGGTAACGCCGGGAGCAGGGGAAGGCGTTGAGATAGTGCTTGGCGTCGGCGTGCTGAGGCGCGAGACTGCGGCAATCACGAAAAGGACGATCGCCGCCAGCAGCGCGAACAACTGCCAGCGAAATCCTCGAAACATAGATGTCCTTTGAACACAAAAAGGGTGTACAGCGTCCGCCGTACACCTTCATCATCGCTATCGGGCAAACGGTGGACAAAGCGCCAGATTAACGCACCGCCACAGCAGCAATACAGATCGCCAAGAATGCAATCGACAAGCCGATCGTGATTTGGAAAAGTGTTTTTTCCAGCCCGCGACGTGTACGGGAAATCCCACCGCCGTCGCTGCCGCCGAGCAGATCGCTAAGTCCTCCACCCTTCACCTGCATCAGGATGATGATGACCAGCAGAACGCCGACCAGCGTTGAGACGATTTGAAAGGCAACATCCATGCCCTAGAACTCCTGCGTTGATCAAATTGTGAACGGGAGTATAAATGAACGAAGCGCCGTTTGCAATGCGGCGCTTCGGCGCTTCGCCTACGATGCCGGGGCAAGCTCCGGTTCTTCGGTAGCAGACGACTCAACTTCTTCGCCTAGCAGCACCCGAATCGCAGCATCCAACTGCGGGTCGTCATCCGTTTCAGTGAGTTCAGGCGTGAAGTCGATATAAATATCAGGCGTCACTCCTTGTTCGTGAATCCAGCGCCCGCTTGGCGTCATCCAGCGCGCAATCGTCAGGCGAATACCGCCGCCGTTCGCCAGCCCTGACCATGTTTGAACGGTTCCCTTGCCCAGTGTGGTTTCACCGATCAACGTGGCAAGGTCTAGGTCTTGCAGTGCTCCGGCGAGAATCTCTGAGGCACTAGCGCTTGATTCGTTGATGAGCAGCACAATCGGCACGCGAATACCCGCGAAATCACCTGTTGCGGTGTAGGTGGTGGTTTGCCCGTCACCAAAGTCCTCAATGGCGACCGTACCTTCGCGGACAAAAGCGCTGGTCACATCAATCGCGCTTTGCAGATAGCCACCGGGATTCCCGCGCACATCAAGAATCAAACCTGTGCGGTTGTTTACGTCCAATTCCTCAAAAGCATCATCCAAAAGTGAGCGAGCTTCGCTAGTGAATGAATTTAACTGCACATATGCGATCTTGCCGTCTGCCAACAGGTCAGTGATCACGTTGGGGATCACAATATGGGCGCGCGTGACCAGAAAATCGAGAATGTCTTCACCGCGCCTCACTGTGAGTAATACATCCGTCCCCGCTGGACCGCGCACCCGAAGTGTAAACTGCATCGTATCCCATTCGGTGATGTTTTCAGTATCAACACCAACAAACACGTCGCCGGGTAGGAGTCCGACTTCTGCGGCGGGGCTTCCGGGGATTAAGCTGATGATGCTGATTTCGCCCGTTTCCTCATCGCCGCTGATGACCGCGCCAATGCCTTCAAATTCGCCGGAAAGGTCATTACTAAACAGCGGGTAGACCTCGGGATTCATGTAGGCGCTGTATGTATCTTCGAGCGCGTCCATCATGCCGTCTGCTGCACCATCGATCAAGATACTGGTATCAATCGGGTCAACATACTGCTCGTTGATCATGTTGAAAATCTGGAACACTGGACGAAATGCTTCCTCCGCATCGGGCGAAAGCAGGTTGAGCGCTCCAGCATCCTGAGCGCTTGTTTGTGTGCTGGACGTGCCAAGTGCGAATCCCAGCGTAAACACAAGGGCGACGATGGCTGCCGTCGTGAGGTGGCGAAACCGCTGGGACTGAAGATCAAATTTAAGCCCGTTCATCGGGTTGGGACTCCAAAATCGTGTTCGACTGCTGCTATTATACTCACTTCAGCGCGCGGTTCCGTTGGAAGGTGATGAGGCTTATGCCCGTACATAGAGCGGTCGAAACCGCGCGGGAACTGCTGGATCAAGGTGTACCGCTTCAGGAACTACCGCGTTGTTTGATCCTGACCTATGACGCCGAATATCCGCTTGTTTGCGAGGCGTTATTCCGGCTGGGGCACGCGGCGGGATGGCAAGACGACTCGGCTGCGCTCCGTCATATCTGCGGCACTCCGCCCGCTAATGACGGAGTGATCGCGGCGGCGCTGTATGCGATGATGCGTTACCCCGGCGATACCGAGTCCGCGCTGAAATGTGCAGCAAAAATCATCGACAATCAGAGCGCAGAACTGACCGCGCAAATCATCAAAACATTGGAGCGAAGATGAACAAGACCGCGACGTTAGCAGAAGCGGCGGCGCTCGTTCAGGATGGCATGACTTTAGCGCTGGGTGGGATGACGATGTACCGCCGTCCGGTGGCGTTTGTGCGCCAACTGCTGGCACGCGATCCCCGTCCGCGTGGGCTGACTCTGCTTAACTTCACCGCCGGATATGAAAGCGATCTGCTCATCGGGGCGGGCTGCATCGATACGATTCGCACGGTGTACTGCGGGCTGGAGTCGTTCGGCTTGTCGCCCATGTTCACCGAATGGGTGGGGGCGGGCAAACTCCGCGTGATGGAAGAAACCGAAGCGAGTATTGCTTGTGGTTTTCGTGCTCAAATGGCTGGCTTGAGCTTTATGCCGTCACTCGCGTGGATTGGGACGGACTTACCGCGTTTGCGCCCGGATGTGAAGACGGTGATCGATCCGTACACGGGCGAAACGCTCACCGCTTTTCCGGCGATCCGTGCGGATATTGTGGTGATTCATGCGCTCGAAGCTGATCAACATGGGAATATCAAGATCAACAACAACAAAGGTGTTGATCTTGAGTTGGTTTGCATTGCGGACATGGTGATTGCGACGGTTGAGCGCATGGTGGATCGGGTAGAACCGTCAGTCGATGGCTTTGTGATTCCCAAACCGGGCGCGAATGTAATCGTTCATGCGCCGGGGGGCGCGCTTCCGACAAGCTGCTATCCCGATTACCCGATTCAGGGAAGCGAGATCATGCGCTACACTGACTCATGCAGCGCGGGTGATTTTGATGGATATTTACAGAGCATCCTCAAAATGCCTCACGAGGACAGCGGTACGACATAAGCCGGATCAACGGTCAGCCGCACAGCATCATCAATGCCCAAGAGGGTAGGGATTCCTAGATTGACGCGGAGCGCTATATCCGGCGGTACGCTGACGACGATGCTGTTGTAGTTCCCTTCCCAAACATTGTTTTCTCGAATGTGCCCGCTTATTGTGCCATTCGGGTCAAGCTGAATGCCGTCCGGGTGGATCAGGATGTGTTCAGCGTCGAATTGAGGAAGATTGCCCGGTATCTTCGCGTAGTCACCTCTTGTCAGGACGTTTTCAAGCCCTAGAAAACGTGCTGCGAATACTGTTTTGGGGCTGCGGTACAGCGCAAGCGGCGCATCAACCACTTCAAATCGACCTGCGTTCATTACCGCAATCCGATCCCCGATGCTAAACGCTTCGCTCTGATCATGCGTGACATAGAGTGTGGTTATGCCAGACTCCTTCAGGATTCGCTTGAGTTCTTTCAAGACATCCCAACGGAGCGAGGCATCAAGCGAACCAAGCGGCTCATCAAGCATGAGAAGGCGCGGTGTGGGGGCAAGGCTGCGCGCTAAGGCGACACGCTGTTTTTCTCCACCGGATAGGCTGGTGACATCGCGGCGTTCAAATCCACGCAGCCCGACAAGCGTAAGCGCTTGTTCTGCGAGGCGATTTTGCTCTGCTTTGGGCAGATTACGCATCCTCAGCCCGTAGCGCACATTTTCGAACACGTTCATGTGTGGGAACAGCGCGAAATCTTGAAACATGAAGCCAAACCCGCGTTCGTGAACGGGAACGTCAGCAATTGACTTGCCATCTACCAGAATCTCACCGTCGTCCGCATGTTCAAGTCCGGCGATGATGCGGAGCAGTGTGCTTTTCCCGCATCCACTGGGACCCAAAATACAGACGATTTCACCTTCACTGACATCGAGACTCACGCGGCGCAGGACTGTTTTGCCGTATTGCTTCGTAATCGCTTGCACCGACAGCATCAGAATTCTCCCATGCCGAGCTTTCGCAGACGCTCTATCACGATGAAACTAACCGCGCATACACTCATCAAAATCACGCTCATTGCCAGCGCTTGACCATAGTTTCCCGCTCCCGGCTGACCGAGCAGACGATAAATCACAACCGGAATTGTCGGGGTATCCGGGCGAGCGATGAATAACGATGCGCCGAACTCGCCCATGCTGATCGTGAAAGCGAACACAGCGCCAACGATCACACCTCGGCTGATGAGTGGAAGATCAATAGTGCGCCACACGGTAAAAGGTGATGCGCCCATCACTGCCGCTGCACCGCGAATATTGGGTGAGATGCTGCGTAACCCCGGCAATATGCTCCGCACGACAAACGGAAGCGCCACCAGCGTGTGCGCCAGCGGAATCATGAGCGGAGAAGCGCGCAAATTGAGCGGCGGTTCATCAAGTGCGATGATAAACCCGAAACCGAGCGTTACTGCGCTCGTCGCAAGCGGCAGCATAAAGACGGCGTCAAGCGCGCGTGCCACCCATGAATCGCGCCGTTCGAGTAAGTACGCCGTGAGCATCCCTAAGATGACGGCAAGCATAGTCGTCACCAACGCAATTATGACCGAGTTTCCTATCGCTTCAAGCGGCGGCGCGAATAACACCGATCCGCGTGGATTCGTTGAGAGCGCGGCGTAATACCGTGTTGTGAAACCCTGATCGCCTACGGTGAACGACCGCCACACGAGTGCGAGAAGCGGCGCAAACTGAAAGATGCTCATCGCCACGACGATTATCCATACAAGCGCCGTTTCGCC
>JAPKMU010000230.1 GCA_026645745.1 Anaerolineae bacterium
CGCGCATAGTATGTAAGACAAGTCGTTCGGCATCCTTGCGCGAAAATCCCATATGCACACCCGCATCGATCATCGCTTCCATAAATAGAAAGACATACGCGGGACCCGTCCCGCTCAATGCGGTCGCCATATCGAGATATTTCTCGTCATCCATGTAAAGCTCTTCGCCCAACGCACCGAGCAGCCCTTTAGCATGGGCGCGCATCGCTTCTGGTACTTCACCCGTCGCTGTCCACACGGTGATCCCCTGCCCAATTTGTGCGGGGGTGTTCGGCATGCGCCACGCGCCGGAGCTGTGGCACAACATGGGCGAGCATCTGCGGCTTGATCGCAAGGATCAGGATGTCTGCCCCATACGCCGCTTCTTGATTATCAGCGGTGTAACGCAGCCCATACCGCTCGACCAATTCCGCGCCCCGGTCAGTATTGGGATCAGCAGCGACGATTTGATCCGCATTGAGCAGTTTTTGGGTGATCAACCCCTTGATCATCGCCTCCGCCATCACGCCGCTGCCGATGAAAGAGACGGTCATCTGTTGCAATGTCATCGCTGCATTCCTTTGAGTGCTTCTGCTGCTTCAACCAGAAAACTCGCCCGCTTACATGTGTTCATCGAGATAGAAGCTAATCTTCTTTTGCACGGTTGTATCGCTCGTAGTCGGCGTCGAGTTCGGCTTGATACTGGGCTTCCTGCGATTCGATCACGTCTTTGTGTTCTTCGTAATACAACAATGCCGCCAAAATCTGCGTTTCGCTCAAGCTGAATTGGTAGGCAAGTTCTTTGATATCCCAACCTTGGCTTTGTGTCCAATGCGCAATCGTCGCAACAGGAATGCGGCGATCACGAATGTGCGGACGATCACCAAACTTGCTGGTATCGATGTACTTTCGCACATCAATTTCACTAGGAACGCTGACCTGTGCCATCGTCACGATCCTTTTCCTATCCTTGATGATAAGGATACGACTGTTTCCACATCTCAGCCGCCGCCGCGATGCGCTCAGGGTGCACCTGTACGCCGATCCCCGCACCCGGCGCAACGGCGATCCGGCTTTCAGCGCCGAGTACAAACGGCGGCTCAGAAATATCCTGTTTGAAGTAGCGGCTGGTCGCGGAAATATCGCATGGCAGCGTCACACCCGGCAGCGAAGCAAACGCCAGATTTGCTGCACGCCCGACGCCTGTCTCCAGCATGCCGCCGATCCACAGCGGCAGTTTGGATTCAACGCACACGCGATAAATCTCTAGGCTTTCGGTGTAGCCGCCCACCCGCGATGGTTTGAGATTCAGAATCCGGCACGCGCCGAGTTCAAGCGCCAAACGCAGATCGTCCGCCGATTTGATGCTTTCGTCTAAACAAATTGGTGTAGAAAGCTGCGGTTGTAACTTGCTGTGCTGAAAAATGTCGTCGTGACCCAACGGCTGTTCGAGCATTAACAAGTTGAATTCATCCAACTGCTTAAGATGTTCGGCATCATCCAGCGTGTAGGCGCTGTTCGCGTCAAGCATCAGCAGAATATCGGGGTATGCCGCGCGCACGCCCCGCGCCAATTCCACATCCCATCCCGGTTCGATCTTCAGCTTGATGCGCTTGTAGCCTTCGTTCACACGCTTGGTGATTGTTTCGAGTGTCGCTTCAACGCTTGGCTTGATCCCGATGCTAACGCCAACGTTCGCATACCCGCGTGAGGCATGTCCGCTTGGCAGATGTGCCGCGAAGTAATCCGCTAACGGGATGTTGTTGGTTTTTGCGATTGCATCCCATACCGCCGCTTCAACCCCATGTTTTGCCATTGGATGCCCGCGAACCGAGCGGATCAGATCGGGAACTTCAGTCGCATCACTGATCGTCTTGCCGAGCAGAAGTGGAACAAGAAATTCCTGCAAAATGTGGTGCGCTGTTCCCATCGTCTCACTGCTGTACCCCGGCATGATCTCAACGGTGGCTTCACCCCACCCCGTCACGCCGCCGTCGGTCTCTAGTTCGATGAGAACTGCCGTTTTGAACGGTTCTTCGCCAAAGCTGGTGCGGAGCGGCTCGACAAACGGAAGCGCAACCGAATGCAAGCGAATATTTCGTATGGTGATAGCGCGCATGACACGTCCTTGAATGATGCGTAGTTAAAGAGTGTACTGCTCGGACTGCGGTCCGTCATAACTCAAGACATAAAAGGCGCGGTCACGCCCTTCGTAGGTTTCGCGTAGAAAATCAGTCACGATGTATCCTTGCGCGAACACACTCGTGAACACAGCACGGATATGACTGCGCCATGCTATCGCCAATTCCGGGCTGCGTTTCTGAATCTCTGGCGTATTGACAGGAATTTCAACCAGCGCAAGCGATGTGCGCGGCTGATAAATCTCATGCCCGGGAATGGGATCATCACCACTGAAATCAAGCGGATTCAGGATCATGGTATCCGCTTCACGGTATTGGCTGAGGACAAGCGGCGCACGTTTACCGGAGATGCGTTCTTCTACACGGCGATGCGTCACCCACCATTCGACCAACAACCGATCCGATGAGCCAAGCGCCGCAAGCCCACCTTCGGAATCGCGCCCGTAATAGTCGATTAAGTAGCGCGGGCAGAGTGCGCCAAGTTTACGAATATTCAAATGCGCATTGAGCGCCAACAGCGGATCAAAAGTCCACACGATCAAGCGAATCCCCTGCCGGATCGCAATGTCGCGCTGTGTCATTTTGAGGCGATAGCCAATCCCATGCCCACGATACTCAGGAAGCACCACCATCCGTTTGCTGGCGATTTCTAGATTCGCCATTGCCGGACGGGTGGCATCCTCCATGTTTGTGCCCAAGAAGCCGACCAACACCCCTACCGGCTTATCTCCATCAAATGCGGTCAAAACATGACCACCGTAATTGGCGAGCGAAAACAGCATGTGTGCGGGAATAACGGATTCGAGGTCATTTCCCCAGTATGATTTTTGAAGTTCGACCACCGCGCGCATGTCATCAAGGGCGCGAAGAGGGCGAATGATAATGCCATCATCCATAGTTACACCACTTTCGGGCGGCGGCGCAGCGCATAGCGCATCATTGAAAACACATAGCGCCGACCATGCATGTACGTTAACAATGTGTCCTCAAGTCGTTTTGGACGGACACCGAAATATTGATACAGATTTCCGAGCTTGGCAGCGCGGTTTGCCGCCAGAATATCAAACCACTGCGGCGTCACCAGCGACCGAGGTAAAATCCGGGAATTAAACGTCGTGATCGCGCGCATCAGGTACGGTGGGAGCGGAATGATCATGCGCTGTGCGCCGCTCACGCGCATGATCGTACGAAACAAGTCCTCAACGGTGATGTATTCCGCACCGCCGATCTCGATCACGCTGTCCACCACATCAATTGATTTTAAGCTGGTCACAAGCGCTTCGATCACATCGTCGATGTAGATTGGATGCAGAACGACTTCACCATTTCCGGGCATCAGCACATAAAGCGGATTGGCGCGGAGCTGCATCGCGATATGGTTCACAAAAGCATCATCAGCGCCATAAACCATGCCGGGACGAAGAATCGTATAAGCGAGTCCGCTGACGCGGATTAAATCTTCAACTTGTCCTTTGACGCGCAGGAGCGGAAAAGCGCTTGATGCCGCCGCTCCAAGCTGGCTTAAGGTGATAATACGCCCGACGCGCGCGGCGCGTGCAGCCGTGATCAGTTGGCGTGTGCCGCCAACCTCAACCCGTTCAAGGTCACGGGGACGCCCCCACCACAGCGCATTTTCAAGGTGAATGATGACATGCGCCCCTGTCGCCGCCCGAAAGAGCGCTTCTTCGTCCAGAATCGATCCGATCACGATCTCTGGCGGCGTTTCCCACGGCAGCCGAGCGGCTTTATGCGCCGGAATCAAACAGCGTACTGCGTGACCTTCCGCCATCAAACGGGTGACGAGGTGTCGCCCAACAAACCCGGTTGACCCGGTGACCAGTATCATCCTACCGCACTCATCGCTTTCATCAGAGGATGCGGCATTATATCATATTCAACGAGTGCAACCTGAGGCACGAATGGGTGTTACATTCACCAGACAATCCTATTTTGTTCGAGAGAAGCTGCACATAGACGATCAGTGATCGTCCCGCTGTGGAGGTCGATTGTGGAAAGACGGAGAGTAGTCGTTACCGGGATGGGGATTCTGTGTCCTACCGGAAACAGCGTTGAGGAAGCGTGGGGGAACGCCAAAAACGGTGTCACAGGGATTCGCACGATTGAGCGGTTCGACACCTCTCACATTGAGATTCACTTTGGGGGGGAAGTCCGAAATTTTGACCCAGAGGCATTCCTTGGTCGGCGTGACGCGCGTCGTACTGACCGTGTGACTCAAATGGCGTTGTACGCAGCCGATCAAGCGATGAAAGATTCCGGGCTGCAAGTGACCGACGAAAATCGCTACGACATCGCGGTATGCGTCGGATCAGGCATCGGCGGGATCAGCTCCCTGCTGGAAAGTATTCGCACGTTTCTTGAACGCGGAGCGCGCGCGGTCAGCCCGCTGATGGTTCCGATGATGCTGCCAGATTCGCCTTGCAGCAAGATTTCGATGACGTATGGGCTGCGCGGTCCGAACTTTGCAATTTCGACAGCGTGCGCGACGGGTAATAACAGCATCGGTGAAGCCACCGAAATGATTCGCCGGGGACAAGTGACGGTCGCGCTGGCGGGGAGCAGCGAAGCCGGATTAGTCGATGTGGCGATGGCAGGCTTCAACAACATGACGGCGCTCAGCCAGCGAAACGCCGAACCGGAGCGCGCATCACGCCCGTTTGATGCGGAACGTGATGGTTTTGTATGCGCGGAAGGTTCAGCCATCCTGATCCTTGAGGAGTTGGAGCACGCCCGCGAACGCGGCGCGCACATCTACGCGGAAATTCTGGGGTATGGTCACACATCCGATGCCTACCATGTGACCGCACCGCTTGAAACAGGTGAAGGTGCAGCCAAAGCGGTCGAGTTTGCGCTGCGTGACGCCGGATTAACGCCTAAAGATATCGACTATATCAACGCGCATGGCACCAGCACGCCGTTAAACGACAAAAGCGAGACGTTGGCGCTTAAGCGTGCTTTGGGCGAAACTGCCTATGAGATTCCGATCAGCTCAACAAAGGGCGTAACCGGTCATTTGATGGGCGCAGCGGGCGCGGTTGAAGCGGTCTTCAGCATCATGGCGATGCACGAAGATTTCGTTCCGCCAACGGTCAATCTTGAAATCCAAGACCCGGACTGCGACTTGAATTACACGCCGCTGGTCGGCAAACCGCATAAGATTCAACGCGTGATGAGTAACTCGTTTGGTTTTGGAGGTCACAACGCGGTGCTAATCTTTGGCGAGTACACAGAAAACGGAAATGGTCACCAATAATCGTGGTGTAAGCCCCGCCGGACCTGCGCGCATTTACGCGCATATTGTCGGTTGGGGCATGGCAGTTCCTGATCAGATCATGACCAATGATGATCTTGCGCTGCTTGTCGATACGACCGACGAATGGATCACGCAGCGCACGGGTATCAAGCAGCGGCGAATTGCCGGGGAAACCGAGACCACAGCGACGTTGGGTTTAAAGGCTGCCCGCCGCGCGCTCGATGTCGCGGATATCATGCCGGAGACGATTGATATGGTCGTCGTGGCAACATCAACGCCGGATCATATCTTCCCCAGCACCGCCAGCTTGATCCAAGCAGGATTAGCGGCGAATCGCGCGGGTGCATTCGACTTGAGCGCGGCATGTTCCGGTTGGGTGTACGCGGTGCAAATGGCAGCACAGGCGATCCAGTCGGGAGCGATCAAAACAGCGGTCGTGATCGGTGCGGAGACGATGAGCCGTGTATTGGATTGGCAAGATCGCGGAACATGTATTCTCTTTGGGGACGGTGCGGGCGCAGTCGTCTTGCAGGGATCACCAAATCCCGGCGGGGTGCTGTCGGCGGTGCTGCGCTCTGACGGCACAGGCGGCGATGTGTTGGGGATTCCGAGCGTCGGCACGATTGATTATGTCGGGGATGATGTCGGGCTGCCGGAACTGAACGGACACAAATTTAGCAAGATGCACATGAACGGTGGCGAAACCTTCAAGTTCGCCACCCGTGTGATCGGTGAAAGCGTCACACAAGCACTTGAAATGGCGAACCTGACGATCCGCGATGTTAAGCTGATCATCCCGCATCAGGCGAATTTGCGCATCATCAACGCGGCAGCGCGTTCGCTCAAAGTGGATGAAGGGCTGTTCATGTGTAATCTCGACAAGTACGGGAACACATCCGCCGCTTCAATTCCAATCGCGTTGGTCGAAGCGGTCGAACAGGGGCGGCTCAAGCAGGGTGATCCGGTCGTGTTCGTCGGGTTTGGCGGCGGTCTGACATGGGCGTCAATGGTGGTACGTTGGGGTGCCCCAATGCCAGAAGCAGGCGCATTCAAGAAACAGCGCCGTGCCTTGACCTATTCATGGGCGCGTTTCCGCTCCCGTTTCGCACGCTGGACACGCCAATTCAACCAAACGGTTAATCGTGTTCGACCCGAACAAGGACGCATCGAACGACTGCGTCACCGCATTGATCGCAAACTGCCGTAAACAGCCGATTCGATTACAATCAGGGCATGATCATTCGATCGATTAGAAAGGTCATGCCCTTGTCCTTCAACAAGCGATGGCTCGGCGGCATCGTCGGATTCAGTATCCTGCTTGCTGCTGGTGTGCTGTTGGCACAAGAGCCGCTCCCTCCAGTTTCAACTCCCGAAGTCGACTACGCATCCAACGAAGCCCCGCTGCTCGAATACTACGCCGAAGTACAGGCAATCAACGGATCATTGGTTCTGATCAACGGGCAGTTCGTCCCGGCATCGCATATCCCGACACTTCCGACGATTTTTGCAGGGAGCACCGTGCGCGTTCGTGCGTATCTGCTTGCAGACGGATCAATCATGCCGACGGAAATAGAACCAGTCCCGGAGACGCGGATACAGGGCATCGTCATCATTAACGGCGAAGTCACCGCCGTCGATCGGCAGACACGAACAATCAGCATTGCCGGAATGTCCATACACTACGATCGCGCCGCGATTCATGTAACGCTTGCAGAGCAGTCGCTTGTGCGCGTGTTCGCGCTGTTTGAAGAGGGCGAATGGCATGCGCTGGCGGTCATTCCGGCGACACAGATCGCACTCGACGCTACATTCGATCCACTGCCGGAGCCGCCCGTCAGCACGCCAGAAGTTGGAGACGACAACGGCTCGGATGACAGCGATGATGACTCCGGTCAAGGGCGGGGACGCGGTCGCGGTGGAGACGGCTAATGAATCAAAGAGGGGATCGCGTGATCCCCTCTTTGATTTGAACTCACACTCAAACCGTTCAGTCACGGCGTGAGCCGAGGCTGATGAAGTAGAGAAGCTGAAGTACCGCCTGAATCGCCGCCGCGAAGTAGGTCAGCGCCGCCGCCGTGAGTACGTTCCGTGCACCGGAATAATCACTTTCAACCGTAATCAATCCGCTTTCGCGCAGCAGGCGAAGCCCACGCATACTCGCGTCAATTTCGACAGGCAGCGTAAGCACCATGAACACAACCATCAAGCCGAAAGCGAGAATCCCCAACCAGAACAAGCCGGTGAAGTTGAGCATCAAGCCGAAGATGATCATTGCGTAACCGATTGTCGGGCTAAGCTGGACTGCCGGAACGAGGAAGTTGCGCATCTGGATCAAAAATGACCCTTCTTGATGCTGCTGTGCGTGCCCCAACTCATGCGCGACAACCGCCATCGCGGCAACCGTCGGCTGAGTCGCATTTGCCTGAGAAATACGGACGGTATGCGTGCGCGGATCGTAATGGTCAGTCAGCTCACCGGGAACGCCTTCCAACCCTACGCCGTGAACGTTCGTCCGGTTGAGAATGCGCTCTGCGACCTGTACCCCTGTCATGTTGACGCCGTTGCGGACGTTGCCCCATTTTGCATACGCCGAGCGCACGAAAAGCTGCGCAATCAGCGAGAGTACCAGCGCGGGCAGCGCGACGAACAACAGATAACTTGGATCGAAGAACATACGTCTCTCTCTTGAAACTGCTTCGGATATAGACACATCCTACGTGTCTTATGTCAGAAATAGATGAGAAACGCGGGTCAATCGGCGGAATTTGATGCGATACCCCCCAAAATGCGGGTAAGGCTGTCCCGATTGTTCAGGCGATATGGGAGGAGACAGTTATCAATTAAACGTGTTCGTCCTAAACGCACCGCTGTCGAAAGCAAGAGCGGCTGATCGTCTGCGCCGCTGATCGGTACAAGGGTAACAGGATCGTTGATCGAAATGTATTCAACCTCAAATTCAGCCGCGAAAGCGTGGATCGCCGCTTCGGTGAGCACATCCGTCTGCCGCTCCCCTTGATCATAGGCGGCAGCAGCACGTTGCAATCCAGCGTAGATCGTCGCGGCTTTGTCGCGTTCGTCCGCACTCAAGTATCGGTTGCGCGAACTCATCGCCAGCCCGCTTGCTTCGCGGGTCGTTGGGCAAACAGCAATCGTCAGCGGAAAATTCAGATCACGTGCCATTTGCTTGATCACGACAACCTGCTGCGCATCTTTTTGACCAAAGTAGGCAGTTGTCGGTTGGGTCAGGTTAAACAGTTTGGCGACAACCGTCACCACGCCATCAAAATGACCGGGGCGATGCTCCCCTTCTAATCCGCGTGTAACACCGCTCACGCTGACTCCGGTGGAAAAACCATTCGGATACATGTTGGTACGCGTGGGCGTGAATACCGCATCAACACCTGCTTGTTCGAGCATCGCTAAATCTGCCGGAAGATCACGCGGGTAGCGGTCGAAATCCTCATTCGCGCCGAATTGAAG
>JAPKMU010000231.1 GCA_026645745.1 Anaerolineae bacterium
GGTTACTTCGTTCTGGGCTGCAAGCTGCGGAGCTAACGCATCAGCGAGTGCCGTTTCAACAGCACCTTCAAAGGGTTCCAGCGCAACCAAGGCTTGCGAATACGCCTCGCCGTCCTCGTTTTCGGCAGTATCTAGGAGCGCCGCCCCTTCCTGCCGTAAGGCTTCATAAGCGCTCGTCAGGTTTTCGATCACCTCTGGCGCGCCATTGGCTGCTGTGTGGCGTTCGGTAAACGCCGCCAGCAGTGCAGTGATCTCTTCATTCGCTTCGTCAAGCTCTTCGCGTTCAGCGGCAGCATACTCGGTGACATTGGCTGAAGCATTGGTTTCAGGGAAAACATGAATTGCGGCGGATAGGGAGAGGTGTTCCTGAATAAACCTACCGATCGCCCCTTCTAGCTCGAAGAGTACCGCCACCGTCTGGGTGCGTTCCTGAACATTGGATGCTTGTTCAGCCGAGCTGCGTGTATTGAGCAAAGCGACCGTCGCTAAGAGGATCAAGGGGATAACGATCAAGGAAAATGCGACGAGAAACTTGGTACGAATCTGCATTTTGGAACTTCCAGTACAACCGGAAATCGGCTTATTTTACGAATCGTTTTGATTGCCAACGATTGTACATGGGATCGGTACCATATCTTGTGAAATATTCGTGAATTTCTCTCAGTATCTCATTGGAGACGCAATTCTTCAACCAATAGGCTCACCCGCCGCCTTTGCGTG
The DNA here is from genome assembly GCA_026645745.1 of Anaerolineae bacterium. GTDB lineage: Bacteria > Chloroflexota > Anaerolineae > Aggregatilineales > Phototrophicaceae > Flexifilum. The sequence continues at coordinate 721 of JAPKMU010000231.1, forward strand.
GAGTCATCCACCATTCGCGGAACTCGACACAGCGCCCTTGATCATCAAACCGGAGCACGAAAATATTATCAAAGCGGCTGGTGACTTTTTGCGTCCCCGGTTCGTAATAGGTTGTCCGCCCATTGGTGACTGCGATATCGCCATCCACCGCGATTGGCTCGTAGTGCGCGTCAAAACTGCCCGCCGCGTCCGGGTGCTTGAACCAATCTTCGATGATCCCTTCGCGCCCTTGTATCGGTTTCGTCGTAAACGGATTGTGCAGGTACACCGCGTCTTCGCTGAACAACGCGCGGATCGCATCCTTGTCATAGGTTTTCCATGCGGTCACATATGCCGCTAACCACGCGCTAACTGCTGCCCGATCCACCATGATGACACTCCTTATTGGCTATCCGATATGCAAAACAGACCTCAGGGAAAACAAGTGATCTGCTCCCCCTCTCCATCGCAAGCGATAGAGAGGGGGTTGGGGGGTGAGGAGCAGTAGTTGAAAAATCTACTGTCGTCCCCCCAAGGACTTTTGAGTATGAACCCATCTTTGACTCATGCGTCTACCCGTCCGCACCGTGAAATCAAAAAGGGCAGCCCTGTTTAGGACTGCCCCTCTTGTGACCGCTGATGCTGTGCTTATTCGCTCAGCTTGTTGACGGTATCTTCCGCCGCGTCTTCGACCTTCTTCTTGATGTCTTCAGCCGTCGCGCTCGGCTCTTCGCGCACGATTTCAATGGTGACGCGCGTGAGCAGCGCCGCCATCGCGCCCAAACCCGCCAGCAGCGGATTGAAGAATAGCAGCGCACCGCCCGCCACCGCGCCGATGGTCAGCGGCACTTCGAGCATCGTCCGCCCTTCGGGGGTGCGGATAATCAAACGGCGTACATTGCCCTGTTCGATCAAGTCTTTCACACGATCGACCAACTGATTCCCGGCGACTTCCAACTGTTCGGTGAAATCTTTACCGGGCTGATTCTGAGTGTTCGGGTCTTGCGTCATGGTCTCGTTTCCCCTTGTCTCCAAGCACGTGTAACTAGATCAGTATACGGGGTTAGCGCGAAAAAGTTGCAGAACTCCCTTCCCATTTCAAGCGGGTCAGATGGGCTAGTCAAGTGAAAAACGGGGAGCGGTTGAACCGGCAAGTCTTTTAATGCACTCACGTCTATCGTCTTTTCTTTGCGATTTCGCGTTAATGCTTTTACCGGATGCCGATTGCTGAAGCCCCAACAGTATAATCAAGGGGATGACGCGATGAATTGAAGGAGACATGCTTCATGGCATCCCCCAAGCCGCTGCTGCGCAAAGTCGACTGCATTGAATTCTACGTGCCTGATCTGGATGCGGGCATCCGGTTCTACAGCGATCAACTGGGACATGAATTGATCTGGCGCACCGGAACCAGTGCTGGGCTGCGCCTTCCCGAAAGCGACGCGGAAATCGTGCTGCAAACCGACCGCCCGCACCTTGAAGCAGATATGGTCGTTGAGGCGGTCGATGAGGCAGTGATCCGCTTTGAACAGGCGGGCGGTACGATCTTAGTGCCTCCGTTTGATATTCAGATTGGGCGCTGCGCCATCGTTGCTGATCCTTGGAAAAACCGCTATGTCCTCTTAGATTTTTCGAATGGGAGGCTCAAGACCGACGCCCAAAAGAACGTGATTGGAGTCGAAAAACCGGGGCAATCTGCTGCGTCGAGTGGTACTTGATCATAGAGGGTCAGATGGGCTAGTCGTTCTTCCGGTCAACATGCGCTATACTGAACTTGTTGTGATTCCGGGCAGCCGTTGATGTGGAGGGTTTCGAATGTCGCAGCGACACCTCGCCGTCCCCTTTGGGGTGATCGCGCTCATGGCGTTAATCGTTCTAACGCTGGCGATGAGCGGCGCGATCAATGTGCAAGCACAAGCGCAGTTCGGTACAGGCTGGAATGGGCAGTTCTATAACACGCCTGATCTCACTGGAGCCGTCGTGTTTACGCAGGCATTCCCCACCGGATTGAATGTCAACTGGGGAACTAGCAGCCCTGCTCCCGGCGTCGTCAATCCCGATGGTTGGTCAGCACGGTTTGAGTCCGTCCAGTTGTTTAATCAAGGCACGTATGAATTCGTCGTCGCATCGGATGACGGCGTGCGCGTCTTTATTGATAATGTTTTGGTGCTGGATCGGTTTGTTGGGCGCACATTGACAACCGACCGTTTCCAATCCACGCTCACCGCTGGAACGCATACGCTCCGCGTCGAATTTTTTGACAGCATCGATCAAGCCGCGCTTCAGTTCCAATGGTTCCAAGTCTCCGGCGCAATCGGCACAGGCACACCGGGCGCGGGCGGCGGCAGCGGCGGCGTTTCCGGTACACCCGGCGCTCCGGTGGGGTGTACAACCACCTGCGCTACCGTCAGCGGCGCGCGTGGGCTGGCACTGCGCACAGGACCCTACCTCGGTGCGAGTTTCATCACCACGCTGACCGAAGGCTCAACGTATACGGTGGTTTCGCGCAACCGCGACGAAGGCATTTATAGTTGGTATCTACTCGATCTCGGAGATGGGCGGCGCGGTTGGTCAAGCGGACGCTACCTGACGATCAATGTGGACATCAACCAGATTCCGACTGCGGGCAGCATCTTTGACCAGATCGACGGCGCACCCGGTTACGGCGTATCCGCCATTCCGCGCGCGGTCATGAATATGCGCCGCCGCCCCAGCATTCGCACGGCGCGCGTCGGCAGCATCCCTTGGGGGCAGCCTGTCGAGCTGATCGGGCGGACGATCCAAGCAGGAACGGCGCGCTGGTATCAAGTGCGCTATAACGGCGTGGTCGGCTGGATTGATGCGCGCTGGGTATCGGTGACGGGCGAAATCAACGCCGTGCCGATCCGCTAAAGTCGCAGAGGGCGCAGAGTCGCTTTCTCTGCGCCCTTGTGCTTCCTATGGCAGTCTATCTTGATGGGCAAAAACTGGCGGCTGTCCCCGATTGGGTTGCAGCGCTTACGTCTCTCCGCGCGCTCTATCTCCATGCCAACCAACTGTCCACGCTCCCCGATTGGCTGTGGACTCGCCGTGATCTCGAAGTCCTCAGCATCGGGGATAACCCTTTGCAGGTAATTCCAGATCGATTTGCCGATCTGCCGCGCTTGCAAGAACTTTATTTGCATAACCTCAATCTGACTGCGGTTCCGTCGTCCGTTGCCGCGCTGACCGGGTTACGTATCCTCGACTTGGGACACAACCAGATCGAAGCCGTACCGGAATGGCTCGGCGGCTTACCCGCGCTGGAATTCCTGTATTTGAGCGATAACCGCTTGCGCAGCATACCAGAAAGCGTTTTTGAGCGGCTTTCGAGTCTCCGCTATTTGAGCCTCACCGATAATCCGGGGATCGTGCTCCCCGCTTCACTGGGGCGGCTCACCGCACTGATCGAACTGCGCTTGTACAAAAATCGGCTGGAGACGCTGCCGGAATCAATCGGCGGCTTGGTTCATTTGCGTGAACTGCATGTGATGGACAATCAACTCAGCGTACTGCCTAAATCAATCGGTGATTTGCGCGCACTGACCGAATTTAGTGTGCGAAACAACCGGATCACCCACCTGCCCGACACGATGCCCACGCTCGATCAACTGCGCACGCTTGATCTGCGCGCCAACCGTCTGACCGCGCTCCCCGATTGGCTCGGTGAACTCCCCAATTTGCAAAAACTTGATCTGCGCTGGAACAAGATCAGCGCCCGTCCATCATGGATCGCGGGATATGAGCGGCGCGGCGGCGTCATCTATTGGTGATTATTGAGTTCGCGTTACGGACATTTTTAGGCGGGCGGGATTATGCTCAAGCGAGGAATAGGCATAAGGAGTACAGCCATGCAGCCGTACACGCCCCCAAACAAACAAGCGGAAGTTCTCGACAATTCGTTGAAGGACGCCCCGACGAACAACCCCGGTAAGACCCCCGGCAGCGCCGAAGGGGATCGGCAAACGGTCGAAGAGGATCTCGAAAGAGACGAGCAGGAATACAAGGAAGTCAATAAGAATCTGCCGAAGAAGCGTTAGGCGGAAAAACACCCCTCTCTGTTGACGACACTTCTCGCTTGACGTACTGCTCCTCACCCCCAGCAGGCTTGTCCGATACTCAAAACCGACCTCTCCCCCACTCGCTGCGCTCGTCTCCCCTCCCCGAATTCAGGGAGGGGCGCAAGCAAAAGCGCGCTTTGTGGTGAGTGTGCGCCCGCGATTCCCCCTCTACCCGCTTGCGTGGGAGAGGGGGTCAGGGGGTGAGGGGTAAAAAATACTGCGTCAGTATCGGACAAGCCTGCTGGGGCTCACCCCTTCAAAATTGTTTCGATGTCGCGGATTTCATCGCCGCTCAAGGGTGCTTGATTGGCGACCGCCGCGATGTCCTCGATTTGGCTGACCTTGCTTGCGCCGATCAACACCGACGTGATCACGGGCAGACGCAAAATCCACGTACACGCAAGCTGCGCCATCGTCTGTCCGCGTCGTTCAGCGATCCCGTTCAGGCGGCGCACCTTGTCGATCAATTCCGGCTTGATGTCCGACTCGTGCAAGAAGCGCGAACTCGTCACCGCCGCGCGCGAATCCGCCGGAATGCCGCTCAGATAGCGGTTGGTCAAGATGCCTTGTTCGAGCGGCGAGAACGGAATGCAGCCGATTCCTTCCTGCTCCAGTACATCCGTCAGCCCATTTTCGATCCAGCGGTCGAGCATGTTGTAACGCGGCTGATGGATCAGGCACGGCGTCCCTAATTCGCGGAGAATTTGCGCGGCGCGGCGGGTTTGCTCGGCGTTGTAATTGCTGACGCCGACGTACAAAGCGCGTCCGCTGCGCACCGCGAAATCGAGCGCCATCATGGTTTCTTCGAGCGGTGTTTCGGGGTCGGGGCGGTGGCTGTAGAAAATATCGACGTATTCCAAGCCCATCCGTTTCAGGCTTTGATCGAGGCTGGCGATCAAGTATTTGCGCGATCCCCATTCGCCGTAAGGACCGGGCCACATGTCATAACCCGCTTTTGTCGAAATAATCATCTCGTCGCGGTACGGCTTGAAATCCTGCGCCATCACCATGCCGAACGTGTCTTCGGCGCTGCCGGGGGGTGGACCGTAATTGTTTGCCAAGTCAAAATGGGTGATCCCCAGATCGAAGGCGCGGCGGAGCATGGCGCGCGAATTATCAAGTAGATGCGCGCCGCCGAAGTTATGCCACAACCCCAGCGCGATCACCGGCAGTTTTAAGCCGCTGCGCCCTGTGCGGCGGTAGGTCATCGCATCGTAACGCGTTTCGTTCGCAAGATAAACCATATAAAAGACCTTTCCTATCGTTTGATTAACAACGCTCAAAACTATACTGCACTATCGGGTAGACGGCATGAGTCCGCCTAGCAGTGGATTGAAAACAGAACAAGAGTTTTATTTTGCAACGCCGTTCCCGCTTGAATTGTCGTATAATAGAAGTGTGAATCACCACCCATTACGAAGGATCACCAAGTCACATGTTGGATCAGGCGCAGACCCCGTTTGTGGGGCGTTCTCGTGAGTTGGACGATTTGTGCGCACTGCTCGAAAACCCACCCTGCCGCTTGCTCGTGCTAACCGGACCGGGCGGCGTTGGCAAAACGCGCATCGCGGTCGAGATGGCATCCCGGCTGAATCACACATTTCCTGATGGCGTGTACTTCGTTCCGCTTGCGCCGCTCACCCGCGCCGATGAAATTCTCTGCGCCGTCTCTGAAGTGCTGCCGTTTCGAGATCAGCAGGATGGGCGCAGCCTGTATGAGCAGTTTGGCGCTTACCTGCGCGAAAAACATGCCAAGCGGTTTCTGCTCATCCTCGATAACTTTGAGCATCTGCTGGACGGCGTGCAGGTGATCTCGGAAATGCTCGATTTAACCGAACATCTGAAAATCCTCGTCACGTCGCGCGAAGCGCTGAATATTCAAGAGGAATGGATCCGCCCGATTCAAGGACTCGCCTATCCGACCGAGGACGATGGCGCTGCACTGTTTGATTACGACGCCGTGCGGTTGTTCTTGGATCGCGCCCAGCGGATACGCACAGATGTTAGCACGCCGGACGATCTTAGCAGTGTGGTTGAGGTCTGCCGCTTGGTCGAAGGCATGCCGCTCGCGCTTGAACTTGCGGCGGGTTGGCTGAACACGCTCACCCCTGCCGCGATTGCCAGCGAAATTCAGCGCGGGATTGATATTCTCGCCACCCGTTCGCGCAACCTAACCGAGCGGCATCGCAGTATTCGCTCCGTGTTTGACCATTCATGGCGGTTGATCACCGACAGCGAACGGGACAGTTTCCGGCGGCTTTCGCTGTTTCGCGGCGGATTCACCCGTGAAGCGGCGGAGACAATTGCCGGGGCATCTCTGCACGGTCTTGCCGGGTTGGTGGATAAGTCGCTGGTGCGCATGAACGCTGGAGGGCGCTACGACATTCACGAACTGCTGCGGCAGTACGGCGCGGAACATCTGCAAACGGATGAAGAAGCCGCCCTGAAAGATGCTTACATCGCATACTATCTTGGGCTGCTCACGCGGGTTGAACCGGGCATCAAATCCGAGCGGCAAACCGAAGCGCTCGATACGATTGCCGACGATTATGAAAATATCCGCAGCGCGTGGTTGATCGCCTGCGAACAAGGATCGGCGGCGGTGCTCGGCGCAGCAGTGGAAAGTCTGCATCTTTTCGCGGATATGCGCGGACGTTTTCACGAAGTGGCGGCGCTCATGCGGCTGGCGCTCGACCGTTTGAGGACAAATCCTGAAGCAGGAATCGTCATCCGGCGGATTGAATCACGCCTGATTCGCTTGTCCCTGATGGGCAATATGCGCAGTGATTTTGATGTGTACGCCCATATTCAAGTGTGTTTGGCGGAGGCACGGGCGCGCGGCGATCAAGCGGAGACGGCGTACTGTTTGTGTGTCTTGGGAATCGTGGATTATTGGGATGACCGCGATCAATTCCCGGATAGTTTTGATGAGGCAGCGGCGATCTATCAGGCGCTTGGCGACCGTTTTTACGAAGCGGAAGCGCTGGCATGGGCGAGCCTCGCGCGCTGGCCCCTCGTTCAACATGAGCTTTTCGAGCGCAGCCTTGCGATCCGGCGCGAAATTGGAGATCGAAACGGGATCGCATGGCTGACCATCAACCAGCTTGAAATGATGCTGGAAGATTACGCGTACTACGAAGCCGAAGCGCTGGCGCGTCAAGCGCTGGGGATGATGCGCGAGATCGGCAGCCTGAAAGGGATTCTTCAGGCGATGTTTAAGTTAGGGCTGATCCTCGCTGCCAAAGGCGACCTTGACGAAATGCGCGTGCTCGTCGAAGAAATGCGCGATCTGGCGGACGAAACCAACAGCCTTGACGGGAAGATGCTGTCGGCGGGGCTGCTTTCGTTCGTGTATTCCATCCGTGACGAGGATTACACCAAGGCGAAATCGCTGGCACAGCACAATCATGCGCTTTCGCTCGAAACCTTTTTCGGATACAACGATCATGCCGCGCTGTGGGGCGGTGTGCTTGCGGCGTGCGGTTTAGGGGAGTTCGAGTCGGCGCGGGCGCGGTATCCCAACCTATTCTTTTCCCACGCGACCGATCCCGCACCCGCTTCCATCTGCCTCGCGGTTGAGGCGGTGGCGCGGGCGCACGAAGGCAGACACGAAAGCGCGGTCGAACTGCTAGCAGCGGCGTTTAGCCTTTCGACGATGGGGAGCGGTTGGCTTGCGCGCTGGCGTTTGCTCACCCGTGTGCAAGATGATCTGCGCACCCGCATAGGCGATCAGGCGTTTGAGGCGGCATGGGCACGTGGAGCAGAGATCGACTTGCAAACGTTGATGAATATGCTCCTCGGCATAGAGAACCCGGAAGTCGTATCCGAAGCGCCGGATCACGCCATGATTGAACCGTTAAGCGAACGCGAACGGGAAGTGCTCAGGCTGATCCGTGATGGACTTTCCAACCGCGAAATTGCCGAACAGTTGGTGCTTTCGGTGGGGACAGTCAAGGTGCATACACGGAATATTTACAGCAAACTCAACGTGAGCAGTCGCACACAAGCGAGTGCCATTGCAACCCGCTGGGGTCTGATTTGACCCATCATGACCCGTTAAAAGAATACCACCG
>JAPKMU010000232.1 GCA_026645745.1 Anaerolineae bacterium
GTTTTATTGGCGCGACCGCCGAAGGGCATTGGACGACACTTGGGCGCGGCGGGAGTGATTATTCAGGCGCAATTTTCGCGGCGGCGACCGAGAGCGCCGAACTCATTATCTGGACAGATGTGGACGGTGTGATGACGACCGATCCACGCATTGACAAGCGGGCGCGCGTGCTGCCGTATGTCTCGTATCAAGAAGTGGGCGAATTGGCGTATTACGGTGCGAAAGTCCTCCACCCCAAGACCGTGCAGCCGATCTTGAACAAAGGCATTCCTATGCGCGTGCGAAATACCTTTAACCCATCGCATCCCGGCACGCTGATCGGACCGGACAGCCAACCAAGCCATACCGTAATTAAAGCGGTGACGAGCATTCGCAGCGTGAGCCTCCTCACTGTGAGCGGAAAAGGAATGATCGGTGTACCGGGCATTGCCGGACGGACGTTCCTCGCCACCGCGCAAGCAGGCGCAAATGTATTGATGATCTCGCAAGCGAGCAGTGAGCAGAGCTTCTGCTTCCTCGTCACCGTTGACAAAGCCGATGTCGCCAAACGCGCGATTGAGAACGAGCTGGCGAAAGAAATCGCCCGCCAAGACGTAGATGAAGTCGAAGTAATGGAATCCATCGCTATCGTCACGGTGGTAGGGGCGGGAATGCGCGGAACATTTGGCGTCGCGGGGCGTGTCTTCACCACGATGGGGAGTTCACAAATCAATGTGATTTCTATCGCTCAAGGAGCAAGTGAATGCAGCATTTCCTTCGTCGTCGATGAGTCCAATCTTAACCGGGCTGTCGTCGCGCTGCACGATCTCGCGCTAGAATCTGTGCCAGTCTAGAACTGAGGCACAACTGATTGATTCTGATCTTCTTTGCAGGGTTCATGCTGCTGGGGATTGCCGCCGGATTGCAGGGCACAGCCCTTGCATTCTTGATCGAGCGCTTCGGGATCGCACCGGATCAAGGCGGCATCTTCATCACGCTGTTTACTGTTGGCACGATAACCGGAACATATATCATCGGTCGCTTACTTGACCGGGTCAATGCCCGTGTAATCGCGTGGGTAGGGGTGTTTTTTCTGGGAATTGGCGCGCTGATCGTGAGCGCTGCAACAACTTCTGTGTGGGCGTTTTTAGCGTTGACGTTTTACGGCTTCGGCTTTGGCGCGATGCTTGTATGTGGAAATGTTCTCGTCGTGCGCATAAGCGCCCCCAACAGCGCTCCCGCGTTGAATGCGCTCAGCGTGTGCTTTGCGATTGGCGGCATCGTCGGACCAGAGATCACGACCGCGATCCTTGTTCGCGCTGATGTCGCAACCGCCTACGCGATCTTCGCTGCCGCCGCGTTCTTGATGCTGCCGCTTATGCTCAGGGTGCATGCAATGCCGCCCGCGCGCATCACACAGACAGACGGCATCGATACACGCATCCCGCTTACCCCGATCCTGCTGTTCGCGGCGTTCTTCATGGTATACACGGGCGCGGAAATCGGCTTTACCAGTTGGATTTATACCCAGATGCATAACATCGCGGGGCTTCCGGTTCAAGAAGCCGCCCGCGCCGTTTCCCTTTTCTGGATCGGCATGGTGGTCGGTCGGCTAATCGGAATTCCGCTCACGCAGCGTGTGCGCGATGAAGTGATCCTCATCGGCGCATCGGCGCTGCTTTCGATCACCGTCGCGCTGCTGCTGATGTTTGCCACCAACCCGGCAATCAGCATGATCGCAGTGGCATTGTTTGGTTTGTTTGCCGGTCCGATCTTTTCGTCCGCGCTGGCGATGGTCGGGCGGCGTTTTCCGCATGCCGCCGGAAGCATCTCCGGGACGCTGCTTGCGTTAGGCAATATCGGCGTCGGTATTCTGCCGTTTGTTCAGGGGCAAGTCGGGCGCGGAATCGATGGCGGATATATCGTCACACTAATCGCTGCGCTTGTGCTGATCGCGCTGGCAGTGCTGCTGGCGCGGGATACACGCCGCGCCAGTCTCAACCGTTTACCCATATAATCGACCGGGACGCACCCGCTCAGAGGCTATTGAGCGGGCGCAGTCTCCGGCGCTGCATCCCTATACGCAGATGCTTTGCGGCGGTACTTCCACGCATGACGCAGCACACGCAGCACGATACCCGGCTTAAGCATATCGCTTAGCGGTGCGACCAGATGCAGGATCATGAGGAACGTGCGCAGCACGACTGCATCTTCTTGCATCGCGCTGTTAAACGCTTTCAGATAACGCCCCGCAAGCCGCTCCCCAAAATTCTGCGGCGGTGCCGGTTCGACATGTGTAGCATCTGCGCCGAGCGTGATCGACCAAGGTTGATCGAGCAGCTTTGCTTGTGTGCTTGCCCACTGCTTTGCAAGTCCATTGAACTGTCGTTTATCCGCGTATCCACCGACGAGATTCGCCAGTGCTTCCGCTTCCATCGCCGCGACTGTCATGCCCTGACCGTAGATCGGGTTAAAACCGCATGCGGCGTCACCAACGACGACGAAATGTTCGGGCAGTCTATCGAGTTTCTCAAAGTGGCGGCGGCGGTTATCCAGATTGCGATAGCCGTAAACAGGTGAAAGCGGCTGCGCCTCTTTGACATTTTCCCAGAAATCCGGGGCTGGAATCTTCTTGATGAATGCGTCATAGGCTTCGGGATCGGTCGGCGGGTAATTCTTGCCACTGCCGGATAGGATTACGATCCAGCGATTCCCCTCAACGGTGAAAATTCCCCCGCCGTGAAACGGCACGCCGGGAACTTTCGGGTTTTGCAGACCAAACGTGTCCCATGCGCGGTTGAACGTCTCTGGTAGTTGGTATAAGCGCGCGGCATACCCCCAATGCGCGGTCATGTACGTTTCAGGCGGCGCTGGATAAACAAGCGCTTTCAACCATTCGACTACATCCGAACTTCGCCCACTCGCATCGACCACAAGATCGGCAGTGAATTCGACCGTTTCGTGGGTCTGTTTCGCTTCAGCACGCACACCTGTAATCCTTGCTTTGTCCTGTGAGGCGATTACGCCTGTGACCACATGCTTTTCAAGGATGGTGAGATTAGGAATCTGCTTGACGCGCTGGCGCAAATGCCATTCGAGAAATGGGCGTGTGCATGACGCGGTATACAGCCCGGTGCGGATTGACGGCAGCCTACGACCATCACGCCCAATAAAGTCCGCCCGATAGCCGACTTCAACCTTGACCGCGCCCGCCGCGATTAATTCATCGAGAAAACCGGGAAACAACCCGTTCAGGATATTCATACCGCGCAGCAGCAGCACATGCGGCTGACGGCTCTGCGGCACGCCGGGACGCGGCGCAATGTCTTCCGGGAAGGCGTCGCGCTCGATCAGCGTGACACGTTCAAAATGCTCGCTCAGGGTGCGGGCGGCGGTTAATCCCGCCACACTCCCGCCAATGATGATCGCATGGGTCATGGGCATCCACTCGAACCTTACGGCAGACGATATGCCCATTGAACCACATGCCGTATCATGCGCGCTAGAGAGCACTCAATGAGAATTGTTTCCGTTAAGTTACATCAGTCGGTGATTGGCGGAGCGGCGGCTTCACTTGTTCCGCTTACGAACAGAGTCCTGAGAAGTCCTACGAGTTTGTCCGTATCTTCGTAAAGCATAATCTGATCGATTTTGCCCCACTTCAGCCGAATAAACTGCGCAACATGATTTACATAGCGTTCACCATCAGGCTGCGCCGCTTCGACGCGAAACTGAACTGCCACGTGGGTATTGTGCGGTAGTCCTGCAATCATCACATTTTCCACATGAAAGTGCAGATCAGGCAGAAGGCGAAACAGACGCTCGTACCATGCGCGCGCCGTCGCTTGGGTGTGCCGGGTACCGCCGAGTGCATGATCGCCCGCAAAGCTGTGTGTAATTGTGGGGCTGAAGCTCGCAACCACCGTTTGATAATCATGCCGATTCAAGTGATCAAAACTTGCCAAGACGCGTCGGCGGACAATCGAATGATACATTTACCCCCCTTTTCAGCGAATGAGCTGTTCGATTCGTTCGATGGTTTCGTCAAGCCAGCGGATATACATTTCCTCGTACAATTCTCCGGCACGGCGTGTTGCATCCCAGAAAACTGCATGGATCGGGGCTGCACCTGTGAGTGCGGCATTCTGTTCAATATCCGCTAGCGTCTGCCCACGATAGCGTTCAAGCGCCCGCTGATGCAGATCACGCTGACGGTGGAGCATTGCCAACACGCGCACTGGATCGGTTTCTGCCGAAAAGAACACCTTGAGCAGAAGCGTTTCTTTGAGCGGTGTCATTTCGTCGAGTGGTGTGCTCAACCACTGCTGAAGATCAGCGCGTCCGCTGTCCGTAATTGTGTACACGCGGCGGTCGGGTCGGTCGTCGTTCGCCTCAACCACAGATGCAATAAGCCCATCACTTTCCAATGCTTTGAGTGTCTTGTAGATCTGACTCAGATCGGCATGCCAAAAATGGCGCGTCGAAGTGTCGATGATTCCCTTCAGGTCATAACCTGAGAGCGAACGATAGTTGAGAAATCCGAGCAGAGCATATTTGAGCATTGTATAGGCATTTGCATATAGGCATTTGCATATACTATACAGTCGTTTGGGGAAGAGTCAAGGACGATCAAAATGTATAGGGCGGGGAAGCATACTGCTCCCCGCCCATTGCGGAAATCATCTCGTGGTGCGAACTACTCCGCGTTATGCAGCGCCCGCCACACGACTTCCGGCGTGAACGGGAGCGCCCGCAGATGCACACCCACCGCGTCATAAATCGCGCTGCTCAAAGCCGGTGCGACCCCATCCTTCGGAATCTCCGCAACCGCTTTCGCGCCGTACGGTCCTGATGGCTCGTAAGTTTCAACGAAAATCACATCCAGTTCCGGCACTTCGTCGGCGCGGTAGATCGGGTATTCACCAAGGCGAGTCGCTTGCGGCGTTCCATTCGCATCATACGTCATGGCTTCGCTGTGCGCGTAGCCGAGCGCCTGAATCATCCCGCCTTCAACCTGACCGCTGGCGGTGATCGGATTGATCGCAATGCCGCAGTCCACCGCGAACAGCAGCCGATCCACTGTGACCTGTCCGGTTTCGGTATCGACGGTGACTTCCGCAAACTGAGCGGCAAACGGTGCAGGGCTGAGATCGCTCATATGGCTCGCCGTCGCCATGATCTGATGTTGATCCGCTTGATGTAAGCTGTGCAGCGAGACTTCTTCCAACGAAAGCGTGCGTCCGTCTCGGTGAACGATCTTGCGGTCTTCAAGCTCCAGTTCATCTGGCGAACAGTTGAGCATATGTTTCGCCGCGTGATCGAGTATTTGAGCGCGCACATCCTCCGCCGCTTTCAACACGGCTGTCCCGCTGATATACGTTGTGCTGCTGGCATACGCCCCCGTATCAAACGGCGTGAAGTCGGTATCCGACGCATAGACGATGATGTCATCGAGCGGCACGCCGAGCGTTTCGGCGGCAATCTGCGCCAATACGGTATCTGCGCCCGTGCCTAAGTCGGTTGCACCAAAGAGCAGATTAAACGAACCGTCATCGTTCAGCTTGATCGACGCTGCACCCATATCTAAGCCCGCGATTCCGCTGCCGTGCATGGCGACCGCCATCCCGATCCCGCGCTTGAGATGTGGTTTGCCCGGAACAGATTTATCAAGACCCCTTTTTTCGCGCCAGCCCATCGCGCGCATCCCAATATCGACGCATTCTTCAAGCGCGCTGGTGCTGACGATTTGAGGCTTACCTTCGCGCCCCTCGCCGAGCGCGACCGCCATCACCAGTCCGTCCCCCGGCTTGATCCAGTTCATGCGTTTGAAGTCGATCACATCCATGCCGAGCGCGGTTGCGATTTCTTCCATATGCACTTCGAGCGCGAACAGTGCTTGGGGTGCGCCGTAACCGCGATACGCGCCGGGGGTGGGAATATTCGTGTACACGACATCACACGTAAATTTGCTGTACGGCGCGTTGTACGTCGTCAATCCACGAAAGCCGCTGACCATTTGAACGGTCAAACCGTGCGTACCGTATGCGCCTGTGTTGCCGATGATATACAGTTCCGCCGCGACGACTTTCCCCTCATGGGTCACGCCAGTTTTGAAACGCAAAATTTGCGGGTGACGGCTGCGCGCGCTCGTGAACTCCTGCTCGCGGGTGTACTCAAAGCGTACGGGTCGCCCAGTGGCTATCGTCAAGTGAGCGCACAAGTCCTCGATCAGCATCTCTTGTTTGCCGCCGAATCCGCCGCCGATGCGCGGCTTGATCACGCGGATTTTCTTCACGGGCAAGCCAATCAGCGGGGCGATCATGCGCCGCACATGAAACGGCACTTGAGTCGAAGTACGCACGATCAGCCGATCATCCTCATCCCACCATGTGATCACTTCGTGCGGTTCGATGTGCGCCTGCTGCACCTGATGCACATGATATTCGCCTTCAAAGATGTGATCGGCTTTTGCCCACTGTTCGTCAGCGTTCCCCACCTGTGCATGAATGTGATGGACGATATTGCGCTGACGGTCGTGAATCCCGTCAACTTCAGGATCATCGTGGATGATCGGCGCGTTTCCGCTCATCGCTTCCAGCGGATCGAATACTGCTGGAAGTACCTCATATTCGACTTCGATCAACTTCAGCGCTTCACACGCGATTTCATAGGTTTCCGCCGCGACCACCGCGACCCGGTCGCCCACATGCCGCACCTTATAATCAAGGCTCACTTGATCATAGGGTTTCGGGTTCGGGTAGCTCTGCCCGCCGGATGCGTAACGCACGCGCGGAACATCCAAGTGCGTCAGCACAGCATGAACACCGGGGAGTGCTTTCGCGCGGCTGGTGTCGATCCGCTTGATCAACGCGTGCGCATGCGGGCTGGTCAGCATCGCCGCGTGAAGCATTCCCGGCAGGTCGACGTCATCCGTAAAGACGGGTTTTCCCGCCGCCAGCTTGACCGCATCGACTTTCGGCTCAGATTTACCGACGGTTTTGAGCGTTTGCACTTCCGGCGGCGATACAACAATCGCCGGAATAGTACGTGTGCGTGTGCCGACTGCGCTACCGCCGTCATCGCTGCCAATGTCAAAAGGTGAACCGAACAATTCCGGCGGCGCGGGGATTGCCCGCTCCATCGGTTCAAACGGCGGAACATCCTCGCCACGCATGACTGCCGCCGCCCGCAAGATCGCCTGAACTGGTTTGATATACCCTGTTTCTCGGTCGAGGATTCCGCTCAATGAGGCGCGAATCTCCGCTTCGGTCGGGTTCGGATTTTTTTTGAGGAGCGCATAGGCGGCGAGGATTTGCGCAGGGGTGGTGTAGCCGCTCTGGATCGCGCCCGTTTCGATAAACGCCTGTTGAAGCGGGTGCAGTGCGCGGCTCGTGCCGATTCCCTCTAGCGTCACAATCGTGTGCCCCTGTGCTTGCGCTGCGAGGATCGTTTGCGCATTGACGGGTTCATCGTCGAATAGAATCGTGTCCGAGCCGCTCAAGCCGTGTTCGTCTCCAAATTTGACGCTCCAGCAGCCGAGCCGCCGCAGTACGCGGAGCAGCCGTTCATGAGGAAGAATATCGAGTTCGCGGCGTTCGCCGTTGAGGGTAAATGTGATGTGCATGGACTAGTGCTCCAGCAGTTCGTTGTATTGATCCACAGTCAAATTGATGTTGTCTAGAATGCTTCTGATGAGAGGACGCGGAAGGTCTTTACCTTTGTGAAGGGGAACAACAGTTGTCCTACCATCGGGATGTCGATAGAACACATGACTCCCCTTTTGTCGTACTGATTCAAACCCGAGTTTGAGAAGCAAATCATTCATGCGCTTGAACTTGATGACAACCAGCTTACTCATCCGGCATCTCGATCTGCTGAATACCTACAAATCGCGGAATTTCGTCAAGATTGCCATCGAACTCTTCAAGTACAAGCGAAATCACTTCTTGGAGATTATGATGAAGCTCGTCAAGCGTATCGCCCACGCTGTGCGCTCCGGGCAATCCGGGAACATATCCGACATAGCTGTTCGACTCAGCGTCAAATTCAATATAAGCCGTTAATGTCCGCATATTTCATCCCTTTTCAACTTGATGTTTTTATCGCCCCGGCGGCAACCAACGCTTTGAGCGCCGCAATTGCATCAGGATTGCCGTGATAGATCAAGCTCACGTCAACACGCAGTCCGTACAGCTTGCACAAGGACTCTGCGACGTGGTGACGCACCAGCTTATCGGTATCATCCAACCCCTTGACGAGCGCGTCCGACGCCGCTTGATTGCGAAACATGCCTAACCCAATTGCCGCCTGCATTCTTGTGCTCCAAAAGAGCCTGTGATTGAGCAGAGTCTTGATCAGCGTTTGCATTGCAGGTTCAAGCCCCTCCTCGCTGCCGCTGATTACGAAGATAGCGTGAGCCGCGTTTTTGCTGACCTCTACGTCAGCGTGTTTGAGCAGTCTATGAAGATGCGGCAGCGCTTTTTGTGATCGCAGTTCCTCTAACCCAACGATCAGACGGGGATCGGGCAGCCCCTTGATAAAGATCGCTTCAGCTTTAGCGCGTTCTTCGTCGTTGAGCGCCTTCAAAACGTGAACATCTTCGCCATCATGCCAGGCATTAAACGGATCGCTAAAAAAATTGCTTTTCAGGAACTTATCCCATGCGGGGGTGTGTGCGTTCATTGATGCTGCTCCAAGCACTCCATCAGTGCCCGCTGCATACACACTCGCGCCATCTCGCGCCGATATTCCGCACTGCCCTTGTAATCCGCTGGCGGATCAAGCTGAACCGCGACACTCTTGACCGCACTGGCGATATTCGCCGCGTCAAGGGGATTACCGAGC
>JAPKMU010000233.1 GCA_026645745.1 Anaerolineae bacterium
ATGGCTCGACGCTGTGGTTGTGCGCTATTCCGCTGCCGTGAACGGATTCACGGAATTGGTGTTGACGAAGCTCGATATTCTAAGCGGCTTCGACTCGATCATGGTCGCATCGTATTATGAAATCAACGGCGAACGCTGCGACTTCCTGCCGGGGACGATGCGCGAGTATATGATGGCGCATCCCGTCTATGAGAAGTTTGATGGCTGGCAAAATGATATCAGCGGCGTGCGCACTTGGGATGACCTGCCGGACGCCGCGCGCCGTTACATCGACCGTGTATCAGAACTGGTCGAAACCCCGATCAACACGGTGAGCGTTGGACCGGAACGCGAACAACTCGTTCACCGGATTTAGTTTGAGGGCTGCATGCGATGACTGCGCTCACCTATGTTCATCAGATGGATTCTCCCGTCAGCGAACCACCGCGACGGGTAATTTCGCTGGTGCCGAGCATCACGGAATCGCTGTTTGAACTTAACGTGGGTGATCGCCTCATCGCAATCACCGATTACTGCGTGCATCCAGCGAAACAAGTGGCGCGTCTGCCGCGAATTGGTGGAACGAAAAATCCGGATATTGAGCGAGTCATCGCATTTAGACCTGATCTCGTGTTCGCAAATCAGGAAGAAAATCGGCGTGAAGACGTCGAGGCACTGCGAGCCGCAGGAATCCCCGTTTGGGTGACATTCCCCAAAACAATGCGCGAAGCGTTTAACGTGCTGTGGAATATCATGCACATCTTTGATCAACCGGAGCTTGTCGAACGGGTGCGCGCGATGGAATGGACGCTCGACTGGCTTGAGCGCATGTCCGAGAACCGCGAAACGCCGCTCAACGTTTTTGTTCCGATTTGGCTTGACCCGTTGATGACGTTTAACGCGGAAACGTACGCACATGATGTTCTGCGCGTGTGCGGCGCAACGAATGTGTTTGCGAACCGAGAGCGACATTTCCCGCTTGGTGCTGATCTAGGCGAGCGCGAAGCGCTTCCTAAAGGTGATACGCGTATTGAGGGACGAGACACACGCTATCCCCGCGTTACACTTGAAGAAGTCGTGGCGGCGCAGCCCGATGTAATCCTGCTGCCCAGTGAACCGTATGCTTTTACCGAAGCACATATTCCAATCTTCATGGCATTGGATACACCTGCCGCAAAAGGTGGTAACATCCGTCTTGTGGATGGTTCGCTTCTGTTCTGGCATGGTACGCGTATGGCGCGGGCTATGAACGAACTGCCATCGCAGTTTTATCCGATCATTGAATGAGACGAGCCGCCTTGAGGGATTATGCCGATAGACGAACGCGACTTGGTGCAGATGCTTGGCAATGTAATTCATGACCTGAAAGCGCCGCTCAGTTCTATGAAGACGCTCATTGACGGAATCGCGGAAGTTGGCGAACTCAATGAGAAACAGCGCTATTTCGCGGATCGCGCCCGTGCGAAACTGCTCACAATGTCACAAATGATGTCCACCGTGTTAGAAATGGCGTGGGTTGGCGCGGAACATCCGTTGAGCGTCTCTCCGGTAAGCTTGCGGACGCTGGTTGCGCACAATGTCTCGATGTTGGAAGACGCAGCAGCGGCGCGCAAAATCGAGATGCGCGTGAGCATTCCGGAAGACTTCCCGACAATTGACGCGGATGAGCGCATGGTCAATCAGATCGTGCTTAACCTGCTGGCAAACGCGGTTAAGTACAATGTTGATGGCGGACACATCAGCGTAAGTGTACGCGAAGAACCCGATCGGGTTGTTTTGAGCATCCAAGACACCGGAAAAGGGATTCCATCAGAGGATCAGCCGTTTGTCTTTGAACGTTTTTATCGCGCACGGGCGCACAGTAAGATCGAAGGCACCGGGTTAGGGCTGGCAATTGTCAAGACCGCAGTCGAACGGCATGGTGGAGAGATCGTCTTTGTGAGCGCACTCGGCACGGGGACAACTTTCACCGTGACTCTGCCGCGCCGCCAGCCTTCGCCTGATGAACATCCGTCGCGCAGTACAGGTGAGATGGTTCGGTCATCAGATCGCGCAGAAGGTGGAAATTCCGCTTTTGAAACTGGGCATGGCAGCGAACCCATTGATGCCGTTGATGACAGCATCCAAGAATCACAGGATGAGTCGGAAGAAATCGCAGATTCGCACGCGGAAGCAGGGCGGGAACTTCAAAGCGATGTTTAGCGGGCACTGCACTTGTTTCGAGTTGTGCAAACGAGTACAATCCCAAAATTCTGATCGCTTTAGGTCAAATCTCTACTTCGGAGGTCAAGCGTGAGACGCTTGTTGGTTGTGATTGCCTTGATCGTCTTGCTGCTCATTGGCGGCGGACTGACCATGCAGCTTCTTTCCAATAATGGGAGTTTGCAATTCCCTGTTTTGACGCAGACGGCTCAACCGAATGCTTCACCCACAACGATGCTGCCTTGGAAAGCAGAGCAGTTTTTCTTGCTGGTTGGCTTTCTCCTGTTTAACTTGGTTGGTATCGGGTTGACGCTAGCGTTAGTCTTCTGGTTTGTGGATCGTGGACTGCGCCGCAGCAAAGCGGAAGCCGAGAGCAAGCAAGCGCTCACCACTGAATCAGCACGTCAGTAGGCGCGACTTCAGCGCTTTTGGATTGTCGTTTACTGGTATCTACACAAAATTGAATGAGGTAATCGCATGACTGCGCAGACCGGGGAACGTCCTTCTCGTCTGTTCGTAGGCTTGGCGGCAACGACGGCGCTCCTGACCTTCGGACTTATCATATTTGGCGCTGTTGTCCGTGTCACCGATTCTGGGTTGGGCTGTGGTAACGAATGGCCCACCTGTCACGGATCAATCATTCCGCCCCTCGACAACTTAACCGCATGGATCGAATGGCTGCATCGCTTCTTTGCAGTGCTGATCGGGCTGTTCGGTTTGGCTATGCTTGGCATCGCAATCACCGCTTATCGCAAACGCAACCAGATCGTATTAGGCACGACCACAGTGGCAGCGGTGCTGTTTGCGCTGCAAAGCACGCTCGGCGCGCTCGTGGTGGTTATGGATTTGCCACCGACGACGGTCACATTGCACTTAGGAACAGCCATGCTGCTCCTCGCTGCGTTGACGGTCGCTTGTTTGATGGCATTTTATCGCCCCAAGCTTCATTACCGGCGCGATCGTTTTACTGCGCTGGCATTTGTGACAACTGCATTGGCATTTGTGATCATCCTCACGGGCGCTTTGGTGCGCGGGAGTGGCGCGACGCTGGCATGTACGGATTACCCGTTATGCAACGGACAACTTCTCCCGTTTGAACAGGGATCACTTGCGACGATCCATATGATGCACCGATTCGCCGTTGCGGCGCTTGGTTTATCGCTCATCCTCGTGGTTTGGTATGCCTTCACCAACCGCACTTCGCGCTCGATTCGGCTGTTGGCGGCGGGAGCGCTCGTCACCTACTTCTTACAGGCAACAGTGGGTGCGTTGTTCGTCCTAAGCGCGGCAGCTCCATTGTGGAGCGCGACTCATGTGGCACTGGCGGCGCTGACATGGGTGCTGATGGTGATCCTCAGCACAATCGATACGATCAACAGCCGTAATACGATGGGAACGGAGGGGACATGGCAGCCTCAAACATCCGAAGCCGCCCTGAACCGCTGAAACCAGTCAAGATGACGTGGCGCGAAACTGTTCGCGCCTATGTTGAGCTGACCAAAATTCGTATCGTGCTCCTGTTGATCTTCACAACAGTGACGGCGATGGTGATCGCCGCCGATGGTTTTCCATCGTTCGCGCTGCTTGTGCCGACGATCATTGGTGGATCACTCGCGGCGGCGGGATCGAGCGTGATTAATCAGTATATTGACCGCGATATGGATTCACGCATGACGCGCACCAGCCGTCGCCCAATCCCGTCGGGTCGGATTGCCCCTGAAAATGCCCTTGTGTTCGGGTTGGGGTTGGTCACATGGTCGGTGGTGGTGCTCGCGGTTTGGGTGAACTGGCTGGCGGCGCTGCTCGCGCTCACCGGAGCGCTTTACTACGTCATCATTTATACGCTCATCCTAAAGCGCAACACGGTAGTGAACATCTTAATCGGCGGTGGTGCGGGCGCGATTCCTGTGTTGGTCGGGTGGGCAGCAGTGACCGGATCGCTGACGTTTGAGCCGCTAATCTTGTTTGCGATTGTGTTTTACTGGACACCGCCGCACAGTTGGGCGCTGGCACTCCTTGTTAACACCGACTATGCCCGTGCGAACGTGCCGATGATGCCCGTCGCGCGCGGCGAAGCGACCACGCGCAAGCAAATCCTGCTCTACTCAATTCAACTGCTGCTGATTTCGCTGCTGCCTGCCGCGTTTGGCACGCTCAGTACAATCTATTTGCTAGCAGCGGCGGCACTCGGAATCGGGATGCTGCGTGTGGCGATCAACCTGATCAAGCGCAAGGACGGCGCGGCGGCACGCGCGGCGTACAAGTTCTCGACCGCCTATTTAGCATTTCTGTTCTTGGCGATGATCCTCGATAAGGTCATCCTGTAGCGGAAGCAATTCATCTTGAAACCATCGCTCGATTGGCGCAATCTGGGCGTACCCGTGTATGTTGTGATCGGGCTGCTCACCGTATTCGCCGCTTTTTTCATTTACGAACTGCTCAGTTACGATCCCACCGCCACAGCCCCCGCCGCTGACCCTGTCTCTGAAACCGCATATGCCGAACGGGTAGCAGCTTTGCTTGCGGAGGCTGATGCCGCAAATGGGGCAGTCTTGATTGAAACATATGGGTGCATCGCCTGTCATCGTTTAGGCGCAGCAAACAATGTTGCGCCGTCCTATGAAGGTATCGCGGCACGTGCCACCGAGCGGCGTCCGCCGATGCCCGCCGCCGCGTACATCTACGAGAGTATTGTGAATCCTTCAGCGTATGTTGTTGAAGGGTATCCCAATGCGATGATACAAAACTTTGCCACCCAGTTGAGTGACCGCGAACTTGGTGACATCATCGCTTATCTGCTAACGCCAGAAGCCCACTAGATCATGTATCTTGATGCTTTCACGATTGCGGCATTGGTAGACGAATTCATGGATACGCTCGTGGGCGGGCGGATCCAAGACTCAGTCGGTGTCGACGAAACCAGCATCGGGCTAGAAGTCTACGCAAACCACCGCCGCCAGTATCTTTACATGAGTGCGGATCATCAACAGCCTCGCGTGCATGTGTTATCGGAAAAAGTGCGGCGCGGGGTAGCGAAACCCTCACAGCTTGGACTGCTGTTTCGCCGGTATGTCGAAGGCGGGAAGATCAGTCATATCTCGCAGCCTGCATGGGAGCGCATCCTCGAAATCGAGATAGACGGACCAGAAGGTGTTGTGACCATCGTGATTGAGCCGATGGAGCGGCGGAGCAATCTTCTGCTCGTGCAAGAGGGGATTATTCTCGACTGTATGCGCAGGGTAGGCGCGGATGAGAATCGCTACCGCGTCAGCTTACCGGGAAAACCATATGTTCCACCGCCGCCGCAAACCGATAAGCTCGATCCCACACGGGCGACCTATGATCAAGTGCTCAACCTCTTTGATACAAACGATGATCCTAAAAAGAAATCCCAGCAGGTTCTCACGGCGAAGCTGTTAGGAATTAGTCCGCTGCTAGGAAAAGAGATCGTGTTTCGCGCGGGCGGCAGTGCCGATCAAAAAGCCGAAACTGCTCATCCTGAGGCGATTTTTCGGGCGCTGCGAGAGGTCGTTTCACCGCTTAGCCGCCGTGAATGGCAGCCCGGTTACGTTGAAACGGAGCGCGGCGTCACTGCGTACAGCGTGTACCCGATCACGCACCTTGATGGCTGGACAGCGGCTGAGTCGGTCAGTGAGGCGATGACGCGGTTCTACAGCGCCCCTGTTGGGGAAGATGCGTACAACGCTGGAAAAAACTTGATCCGCGAGACGCTGCATGAAGCAAAAGCGAAAACGTCAGCGCGGTTGGCATCTCTGCGCCGCTCGATGACGGATGACCGTGAACGCGAAACACTGCGCCAAAGCGGTGAATTAATCCTCGCATACCAATTCACACTTCAGCCGGGACAGGCGGAGCTGCGCGCACAATATGAGCCAGATCAACCGGAATTGGTGATTGCGCTTGATTCTTCAATCACGCCGCTCGAAAACGCCCAAAAGTATTTTGACAAGTACAACCGTGCGAAGCGGGCGCTTGATGATGTGCCGCGCTTGATCGAAGAGGGCGAAGGCGAATTAGCTCTGCTGGATCAACTGGAAACAGATCTCGATCTCGCGGCAAATTGGGGCGAGATCGACGAAGTGCAGCAGGCACTTCAAGCGGCGGGTTTGTGGCGCGGCAAGCAGGGCGCGAAGGTATCCGGTGCTGCGAAAAGTGCGCCGATGCGTTTTGTCACTCAAGATGGCTTTGTGATCTGGGTAGGACGCAACAGCCGTCAAAATGAGATTGTCACGTTTGACAAAGGCAGCCCGTATGATACATGGCTGCACGCGCGCGGCGTTCCCGGTTCGCATGTGATCATCAAGAATGAAGGTCGTCCGATTCCTGAGGATGTTTTGAGCGCGGCGGCTTCGCTGGCGGCGTATTACAGCGCCAGCCGGAGTGAAGGTCGCGTGATTATCGACATCACCGAACGGCGCAGCGTCCGCAAGATCAAAGGCGCTGCGGCGGGAATGGTGACGTACCGCGATGAGGTGACGCGATCTGCTGTTCCACAGAACGAGCATGATCTTGGACTTAAATCAAATAAAGGATGACATTTCATGGGCGCACAACCGCTTATTCCTCCCATCGGCAAGCATGTCAAGTTGAATGAGTATGATCCCGGTATCAACGGCGGGAATAATAAGGATGCTGCGACGCAAGAATTGAAGCAGTATCAGACCCGCCTTGCTGATCTCCAAGAAATGCTCTATGCACAGGGAAAACATGCGCTGCTGGTTGTGCTGCAAGGGATGGACACGAGCGGCAAGGACGGTACGATCAAGAGTGTTTTCGAGAGCGTGAATCCGATTGGCATGAACATTGCAGCGTTCAAAGCGCCGACATCCACCGAGCTTTCGCATGATTTTCTGTGGCGCATTCATCAGCAAGTTCCTGCGAAGGGTTACATTGGCATCTTTAACCGCAGCCATTACGAAGATGTGTTGGTCGTGCGGGTGAATTCGCTCGTGCCGCAAGAGATTTGGGAAAAGCGCTATCAACAGATCAATGATTTTGAACGTCTGCTTGTCGAAAGCGGCACGGTTGTCCTGAAGTTTTTCCTGCACATCAGCAAAGAAGAGCAAAAAGAGCGCTTGCTGGCGCGGTTGAACGACCCACAAAAACGCTGGAAATTTTCGATGGGCGATCTACCCGTTCGTGATCGCTGGGATGACTACATGCGCGCTTATGAGGATGCACTCGAACGCTGTAACACAGACTACGCGCCTTGGCATATCGTTCCCGCAAATCGGAAATGGTATCGCAATCTGGTGATCACGCGGACGATTGTTGATGCGTTGGAAAAACTCAAGCTGCGTTTCCCAGAAGCGGCAGCAGGTTTGGAGAACGTGGTTATTCCGGATTAGTGTTGAGTGCACGGTACGCGGCTTCGAGCACGCGGTTGACCGGGATTTCGCGCACACAGGGATGATAAGCAGGGTTATCGCCGCCCCAATCGAGAACGCGGCACGGACGGCATCCGATGTCTGAAAACAGGATCGGGTGACGGATCGGGTCTCCCCATGTGCCGAACTCAACCGGATCAGCAGCGCCGTACAAGGTTACGGTCGGCGTGCCGACTGCGGCTGCAATGTGCATGGGTCCACTATCAACGCCAAGCACGATGCGGGCACGGCTGTAAAGCGCAGCAAGTCCGCCGATATTCGTTTCGCCCACCACACTTATAGAGGCTTGGCTCATCTTCGCTTGAATCGACTGCACAAGATCGCGTTCTTGATCGCCACCTGTAAAAACGACATTCGTTTCAAGTTGTTTTGCAAGTGAATCTGCAACATGCGCCCACTTCTCGGCTTCCCATCGCTTGACCCATGCTCCCGCACCCGGATGAATTGCGATGATCGGCTTGTCATCGCTGACCGCGCGCGCATAGAGTTGATCATCGATCTGACCACGATCTGCTTCTGAGACGTTGAACCGAAGCGGTATACTTTCCATCGGGTTTTCGAGCCAGTCTGGGCGATTGGCGAATTCGGCGGCTAGACGTGCGTTCTGGATAACAACATGCTCATCACGACGGGGGATTGCATGGGTAAGGAAAGGCTTTACATCAGGGTGATCGTATCCGATCCGCTGTGGAATACCCGCGAATGAGGCGAGCATCGCGCCCCACCAGTGATCCGGTCGAAGGATCAACGCGGCGTGATAGCCGATTCTATGAAGTTTTCTGGCAGATCGAATCGCGAGTTGATATGGAGCAAGTGTGGTGCTCGATCCACCGCGCTTGAAACCGGGAAACGAAAGCGTCAGCACATAATCGACCGCATCAACATATGCCAACACTTCGGCTGACCATTCACCGACAAGCGCATGAATTTCAGCTGTGGGATATGCGCGGCGCAGCGCCTCAAGCGCGGGCACGCAAAGCAGCACATCACCCAAATGATCCGGTCGAATTACAAGGATGCGCATGCCGGATGATGGATTGATTCTACGCAAGGGGAGACGCGCCGCTGTCCGCAGCAGAAGCCGTCGGATGCCATGCTTTAGCGGCGTGCTGTGAAAGGCTTCCGCCATGCCTCGATTGCGGAGGACAAGCGTCTCTCTATCCAAGACCGATCTCCCGATAAATGCCGACCAGTACCGGTG
>JAPKMU010000234.1 GCA_026645745.1 Anaerolineae bacterium
GCTTGCGATGGAGAGGGGTGGCGCACCGAAGGTGCGACGGGGTGAGGAGTTCCTTGCGCCAGCGGGGAGGGGACGGGGGAGGGGTTAAACAGAAGGGTTTCTGCCTCTTCTTCTTTCTTCGTGTTCTTGGTGTTCTTTGTGGTTCAACGTGTAAGGGGAACATTCAACTCATGAAACACCTGCTTCTATTCCTGATCCTGCTCAGCGGCACAATCACCGTGACCGCGCAAGACGTTCCGCTTCCGCCGTCGTCGCCCGTCAAATACTGCGTCAACATGGGCAACACGCTCGAAGCACCTAACGAAGGCGAATGGGGCTTTGTCATCCAAGAGGAATATTTCGCGCTCCTTGCGGACGCCGGGTTTGACTCCGTCCGGCTGCCCGTGCGCTGGTCAGCCCACACCGCCGAGTCCGCGCCGTACACGATTGATCCCGCCTTCTTTGAGCGCATCGACGAGGTCATCGGCCCATCAGGAACGCCTGATCGCCATCTGGCAGCAGATCGCCGCCCGCTACGCCGACTATCCCCCGGAATTGATCTTCGAAGCGCTCAACGAGCCGAATAACATGCTGGATGCCGCGCTCTGGAATCCCATGCAAGCGGAAGTCGTCGCCGCCATCCGTGAAACCAACCCGGAGCGCTGGATCGTCATCGGCGGCGAGTGGTGGAACTCGATTGATGGACTGCTCAACCTTGAACCCCCCGCTGATCCGCACCTGATCGCCACCTTTCATTTTTACGAACCGTTCGATTTCACCCATCAAGGCGCGGAGTGGGCGCAGGGTTCAGAGGCGTGGTTAGGTACGCAGTGGGGCAGTGAGCATGACCGTTCCGAGATGTTGAGTCGTCTGCAAGTTCCCGCCGAATGGGGCGCGGTTCACAACATCCCGATCCTGATGGGCGAATTCGGCGCGTACAGCCGCGCGGATATGGACTCGCGCATCGCGTGGACGACTGCCGCCCGCGAGATCACCGAGGAGTTGGGGATCGGCTGGTGCTATTGGGAGTTCGCGGCAGGCTTTGGCATTTATGACCGGAACACCGACCAATTCAATGCCATTTACGAGGCGCTCATCCCGGAGAACTAACGCACTATGAACGATACGCCGCCGCAAGATGAAAGCATTGAACTCGATATCGATGGGCAAACCCTCCGCATCGGCGCGGACGGCGAACTCATCCCCGAAGATGAGCTTGGTTATCCGGTCAAGCTGGCGGGCGTATCGCATGAGTACGAGGAACAAGAACGCCTTTCTTGGAACCTTGTGGTCGTGATGGGCAGTCTGTTGGGGATCGCCGTGCTCATGTTGTTGTGCTCGTGGATTTCTAACTCGCCGTCAACTGCCGAGACGAGTACTCAGATCGTCACCACAAGGACATCGATTGCACGCATAGGCGCAGTCGATGCGACCTCCACAAGAGAAGCAGTACGCGCGGCGACTGAGCGCGGTCCAACAATGGCGGCAGCGCAGCACACGCTGGTTGCACAGCAGTTCGATACAATTCCGCCGTGCGACAGCACGCAGTCCGCCGCCGGAATGCTCGTTTTCGTCGCCGAGCGCTTGTACACGGGGGATCAAGTTGTGCTGCGCCAAGCAGTCGATGGATCAGGCGTGTGCAAGCTGCTCAATGCCCCCCTGCTCTATACCGTGACACGGTTTGATCCTGATGGACTCGGCGCGGTGCTCGGTTCAAGCGAGACGGGGAGATATTTCCATGCGCGCTTCATCGGCGGTGACACGGTATTCGACTCCACTGTAGAATATAACGTGAACGATTCAATCGAATCACGTTCACCCGATGGTACGATGAAGCTGGATATGTATTTTAGCAGGTGGTGGATTTTCCCCGATCAAGGCGCATCGTTTCCTGTTCAGCAGCCCGTCGGCGTGAGTAACATGCTTTGGGTGCAGTGGGTGACACTGGAAGATCGCTGAGGCGCGCCATGAATGACTCTCCACAGCCCGACGACAAAACCCTCCGCATCGGCGCGGACGGCGAACTCATCCCCGAAGATGAGGAGGGGAAACCTGTCTACTTGAGCGGCGCACCGATGATCAAAACCGACGAAGCCACCATAGTCGCGCGCGTTTTGTACGCCATCGTCATCGGCTTCATCTTGGTATTTTTGTGCGGCATACCAAGCATATTATCGTCCCGCCCATTTGTGCGAACAACTACGGATATTCCAACCGCTGTCGTTCGGGCGGCACGCACACCAAGTCTCCAAACAACCATCCCGACCCCTTCACCCATTTTCAACCCGGCTGACATCCCAAGCTGCACGGGTTCTTATGCCGTGTCCATCTATGCACAAGTGGAAGGCGCGTCATCACTCGACCGCTATATACTGCGCTTTCAGGTGAACGGGACGTTCTGCAACATCCTCCTTCATCCCATCCCCGATGAGGTGATCCGCTTCGACGCCGACGGCAGCGGCGCGATCTTCCACTCGCTCGCGACGGGAGGCTATTATCACGGGCGCTTCGCGGATGGGCACATCTACGCCGAACCCTATCTCGATCCGCCGGAAACCACCACCCCTCGATTCCGATCACCCGATGAAACGTTCTATCTACAGCGGAGTTCTACGCTGATCCGCTTCTACTGGCTCTACCGGGACGACCGCGCCACGATAGTGCTTAAAATGCCTTGGTGGGTCACCGAAATCATTTGGGCGGAATGGGTTTCACGCCCCGATTAGGTAGGGCAAACGCAAAGAGACTCAACGTGTGGGCGCATCTTTGCGCCCTTGCGACTTAGCGCCTTTGCGTTGACTCTTTTCCTTGCCATTTGATGCGTTTGCCCTACCCGATTAAGTCATCCGTCTTGACCACCGTCGCAAATTCGTCATGCAAACTGGCGAGCGCGACCGCGTGAATCGTCTCCGCCGGGTAATACGTCCCATCAAATCCGGTGCGGTCAAACGTCGCGGTCGCGTCCGCCACCACAAACGTCCGAAACCCGAGATTTCCTGCCATCCGCGCCGATGTTTCCACGCAGTGATTCGTCGTCAGCCCGACGATCACCACCGACTCGATCCCCTGCCCGTGCAGCCGCGCCTCCAAGTCCGTCCCGATGAACGCCGAGTTCACCGTTTTCTGGATCACAGGCTCATCCCCCTGCGGCGCAACCACCGCCTTGATCGCATTCCCCGGTAGATGCGGGCGCAGCGGGGAGTTCGGGTTTGTGCTCATGTGCTGAATATGAAAGATCGGGCGCTTTTGATCACGCCATGCCGCCAACAGCCGCGCCATATTCGCTTCAGCATCCGGGTTATTCCGCGTCCCCCAATACCCCACCTCATCGAGTCCTTCTTGCACGTCAATCACGATCAGCGCCGTGTTCGCCTCAATCCCCTGCATGTTCTACTCCTGACTATCACGAAACACTGGTTGTATTCTTACCGGCTTACTGAATGTTTGTGAATGTGAACCGTTATCCTATTGGCGTAATCGCAATATTCATATATGCTGTAGGCGGTGAGACTTGTTTCTATTGTGAACTTGTTCACCAAGTGATCGCAGATACCTCAGCCCCAGAACGCAGACTGGTATGCCTCAGCTTGCACTGATTGTCGATGACGACGCTCCTACCCGCTTTGTATACGCGCGCGTGCTTGCCGCGCTTGGGTTTGAGACGGCGGAAGCTTCTGACGGTGATGAAGCCGTCACTGCACTCTCACAAATGACTCCCACGCTGATCCTGCTCGATCTGCTTCTGCCCAATCGCCCCGGCACCGAAATTTTAGACATGCTGTATGCGGACGGGCGCTTCACCGAAACATGGGTGATCGTGATCAGCGCGCAAAATCAGCACGGGCTTGAACTGCGCCCGCATGATTTGTTCCTCCTAAAACCTGTTCTCCCTCAGCAGCTCCGCGATTTGGTGCGGTCAGCGGTTGGCTGATTCCCCCTCCTGCTGATCGTGAGCTTTTCGTTACAATTAAAGACAAGCAAGATCGCATGCAGGAGTTCCGCAATCGATGGCATTTGAATACGAAGCCCTCGTCGGGCATTTGCACCTCGTCAATGGACGCGCCATCAGCATCCCGCCGCCCGGCGCACTCGTCGAAGTGACGCCGAAGAAAACCGCGCGCGGACGCGAGGCGGATACATTTTTCGCGCTGGTTTTGCCCGGCGGCGAAACGCTCCCAAAACCGGAATTCTTTGAACGCATGGCAGGAATGGCGTGCGAAACCTACTTCGGCAGCACCGGGAGCATCACAAGCGGGTTGGGGAGCGTGTTCAAGTTCTTGAACGAAAATCTCTACATGCACAACGCAGAATCGGCGCGCAGCAATCAGCGGCGCTTTGAAGCGAGTCTGATCTGCGGGGTGATGCGCGGCACAGAACTCTATGTCGGGCGCGTCGGCGCGGCAGTCGCGGCGCTTCGCTCCGGCACAGAGACGATCCCGTTTCCCGCTTCGTTTGAAGACGACGAAGCGCTGATCGGTCCGCCGCTCGGCGTGCATGTTGACCCGGATACACAGATCAAGAAGTTCGACATCAGCGCGGGAATGCGGCTGATTGTCGCTGATCCGGCGCTGGCAGACCTGACCATCGAAGCCGTTGGGGAAGCGATGCGCGGCGAAGACATCACGGCGGCGCTGGCAGCGATCAAAGATCAGGTGGGCAAACAGCCGACGCTGCAAGCGATGATCCTTGAGTTCGTCCCGGCGGCGCAGCCTGTCGCGCTGCCCGCGCGCGAAGTCGTTTCGACGGCGGAGCTTGCCGCCGTGCATACCCCGCCGCCTGAACCACCTCCGCCGCCCGCGCCTGAACCGTCCCCGACGACAAATAAAGCCAATGAACCGCGCCGATCCGCCAAACGGAAAGAGACGATGGATCGTGCGGCAGGCGGGGCTGCGCTCGGCGCGGCAGGGGCGCTTCAAGTCTCCAGCCGCATCTTTGATATTTTTGTGCCGAAGCCGAAAGAAGGTTCAAAAGGCTGGCTCGCCACGCCTGCCGCGACCGGGTTGGCGATCCTGATCCCAATCGTCGTGGTGGCGATTGTCGTCGTGCTGTGGGTGACAGGCACAGGCGAAAGCGCGTATGACCGCTGCATCACCGAAGCGAACGGCACCGCCGAAATCGCGCGCGGGATCGCCTCCAGCGAAGTCAACGCGACGATCAACGCATGGAACGCAGTCATCATCAAAAGCGAAGAATGCTTGACCCTCCGCGAAAACGATCCAGCGATGATCGCGATTATCACCGAAGCGCGCGGCGTGATCGATGCGCTGTTGAGCATCGAGCGCCGCGAACTCGTCCTGCTGGATACGTTCTTGAATGCCAGTTTGTCGCGGGTGGTGCTGCAAGGCGAAGACCTATACGTGCTCGACGACGGCAACGATCAGGTGTACCGTGTGACGCTTGACTCAGATGGGTTGAGCCTTGCCCGCCGCCAAGACGCGATCCCGGCGATGCGCCGCAATGCCAGCGTGCTTCAGTTCACGGTCGGGGATATTGTCGATATTGCGTGGGCGGAGCGCGGCGAAGGCTTGAGCCAATCCAACGCGCTTGCCATGCTGGATCGATCTGGCGTGCTGGTGGACTGTTCGCCGCGCTTTCTGCAAGATTGCAGCGCGCAGCAGCTCCCCGCGACCGAAACATGGAATCAGCCGCTCAAGATGGTCTTTTGGGGCGGCGGCTTGTATGTCTTGGATGCTGCGGCGAATCAAATTTGGCGCTATCGTTCGGTTGGATCGGCGTTCAGCAACACGCCAACCGAATATTTCACCGGCACAGGTCGCCCGGATATTCGTACCGCCGTCGATTTTGACATCGACAGCGAAGGCGTGGTGTTTATCCTGCTCGGCGATGGTCGCATGCTCAAATTCCGCAGCGGCGAACAAGAGGACTTCGCGTTTACGTTCCGCGAAGGCGCGAGCATGACGAACGTCAACAATTTGTTCCTGAGTTCCAACCCAATCGCGCAGAGCTTGTATTTCGTCAGCCGGAATGACCGAACGATCTACGAGACGACGTTCAGCGGGACATTTATGCAAAGCTACCGCGCCTTTGACGAATCGCTGTTCGCCAGCGTCGCCGATGTAGCGGTCGATGTCAACCGGGGAATCTTGTACGCGGTGAGCGGAAATTCACTGTTCGCGCTGCGCCGCAGTCTATAGAAAAGCGTTAACGCTAAGACGCACTATCGCTGTGATTCAACCCCTCCCTAAATCCCTCCCCGCTGTCGCAGGGAGGGACTTTTATTCCCCCTTCTACGAAGTGGAGGGGGCAGGGGGAGGTGAAAGCAAGCTGTCAAATCCGGTAGAACAAGGAACTTTACGACAATGGCTTCACAAGGTGCGGTTGCGGCAATGCGAGTGCCGCATTTTCGTTTATTGTTGATCGGTCGCCTGATCGCCCAAATCGGCGAGCAGATGGTATCCGTCGCCGTCGGGTGGGAGATTTACGACAAGACGGGCGATCCGTTCCTACTCGGCGTGATCGGGCTGGTACAGGTGATCCCGATCTTTCTGTTTTCGCTTCCGGCGGGGGTCGCCGTTGATCGCTATAACCGCAAGCGGATCACCTTGATCTCGCAGTTGGTCTTGATCGCGTGCGCGGTCGTCTTGACGATCCTTTCGGTGACGGGTGCGCCGTTGGTGCTCACCTTCGTCACGCTGGCGGTGATCGGATCGGCGCGGGCGTTTAATAATCCGGCAGAAGGCACACTCACGCCGCTGCTTGTCCCAGAGGAGATGTATCAGAACGCGGCAACATGGTCAACCGGAGTCTGGCAGCTTTCCGCGATCACGGGTCCCGCCGTTGGCGGCTTGCTGATCGGACTCACAGGCGGCGCGGCGAGCGTCTATATCGTGAATGCCTTCGCGGGGCTGGCGCTGGTCGCCGCCCTGTTGATCATTCGCCCGCGCCCGCAAACCGTGATCGAGCACGAGCCGCCGTTGGAATCGGTGCGCGCCGGACTGCGCTTTTTGCGCCACAACAAGCTGATTCTGCCGTCGATCACGCTCGATATGTTCGCGGTGCTGCTCGGCGGAGCGGTCTATCTGCTGCCGATCTTCGCCAAGGACATCTTGCAGGTGGGCGCGGAGGGGTTGGGTTGGCTGCGCGCCGCGCCTTCGATTGGCGCGTTGATCATGGCGATGACCATTGCCAACCGTCCGCCGTTCCAAAACACCGGACGCACGCTCTTGATCGCGGTGGCAGGTTTCGGCATAGCGACGATCATTTTTGGACTGTCAACGAATTTCTGGCTGTCGCTGGCGATGATGTTCACGCTCGGCGCACTCGATAACATCAGCGTGGTGATCCGCCACACGATTGAATTGGTGTTCACGCCGGACGAGATGCGCGGGCGTATTTCCGCCGTGCAGTCGATCTTCATCGGCGCGTCCAACGAACTCGGCGGCTTTGAAAGCGGTGTCGCGGCGGCGCTGCTCGGCACAGTCGGTGCGGTCGTGTTCGGCGGCATTGGCACGCTGATCGTGGTGGGGGCAACAGCGATCCTCGCGCCCGAATTACGCAAGCTGAAGCGAATCAGCCGGGTGGAAAGTCACAGCGCATAGGGCAAGTGTCATACAAAACTCATACGTACTTGTATAAGAACCGTAAAAACAGATTGCGCCGCTGAAATATAACGAATAGGATAACGCAATGTGAAATGTAACAGAGATCAAGGTTAACACTCATGAAAGTCATCAAAGCGCTCCTCTGTTCGTTCGTGCTGCTGACCGTGATCGGAAGCGCAGCGGCGCAGCAAGACCCTGACTGCCGCCGCGATCCGCAAGGATGTGTGATCCCGCTGGATGTCCCTGCCGCTGATCGTGACGGAGATGGAGTCGCGGATTTTGTTGATGTATGCCCGGATGCTGCCGGAACAGGATTTACGAATGGCTGCCCGGTAGAGTTCAACCCGAACCTGCTGCCGGAGCCGCGCGGCATTCTCGACGGTCCGCTCTGGTCGATCTTCTGGTACGGCGAGCTGATGGGAGAGCGGTGTCAGGTCGGCGTGCCACAAAACACGCGGATGCCGGTGAATGTGCGCGCCGAAATGCCCTCAAACGATCCGAATGTGCCGATGCCGGACGTGATCGGTCAGCTTCACGCGGGGGATGTGTTCGCGCCGGTTTACGCACACTTTGATCAACTCCCGAATCCGACGCAAATCTGGTACTTCGGCGCGCTCAACAGCGGATGGGTCTCCAGCACGGCGGTGATCGACAACGGTCACTGTGATGATATCGTCACGTTTGGCGATTATTACGACAGCGACTTGTATTACGGCGATGGCTGTTGGATGTTCGTGCCGACGACGGATTATGACGGCGTCGAAGTGTGGGCACCCGGCGAATTTGACTCAGAACTGTGGGAAACTCTCGTGCCGCATTTCGACACGGTTGCGCCAGAAATGCGCCGCCCCGCAGGTTTCTACACGGGCGCTTATCAGCAGTACACGGATGTTCATGGTGTGCGCTGGATTCAAGGGTTCTTCGGGCGCTGGCATCGCTACAGCGAGATGATCGACGTCAGCACCCCGGCTGATGCGTGCGACGCGCTCCCGCAAGGCGTGTACAAGCCGTAGCAGATCGTTTCGTGAAACGCCAAGCCCTAAAACGGACCAATTCTTGATTACTGCTCCTCACCCCCGACCCCTCTCCAACCTTCGGTTAGAGAGCGGAGAAAACACGGGTTTTGCCCCCTCTCTATCGCTTGCGATGGAGAGGGGGTTGGGGGGTGAGGAAAAAGTGTCGTCCCGTGAACCGTCAACAGAGAGGG
>JAPKMU010000235.1 GCA_026645745.1 Anaerolineae bacterium
CGATGGAAACGGCGTGCCGTCGCTTCCGCACGTTCGATTTCCTCTGATGTCAGCGTGAGCAAGATGTACCCGTGTCGTACAACAACTTCATCATCGATCTGAATAAAGATGTAGGAGGCTTGGCGCGGTGAGACATTTCGCGCTCGAGTGCCATAGAGTGCAAGCAGGAGGTGTGCTGCCGCGCTGGTGTAGCCGATCTTATGGGCGCTGACCGTCTTTTGCGTGGCGGGATCTTTCACCCGCAATGTCCCGTACGTGCTGATGGCGATAATGGTGCCGCTCATGGAAGCACCTCACGCGAAAAGTTGATCAGGTGCGCCTCTTTACCGCGTTTGACGGCGTAATCGTGAGCCGCTTTCGTACCGGGACTGCTGCCGCTCCAGATGAATAACGACCGCTGGCAGTTATCGACCATCCAGCGGTCGCGTGCCGTGTAACCACCAAGCAGATCGCCGCCCGCGCTGCGGTACAGA
Organism: Anaerolineae bacterium; assembly: GCA_026645745.1. Taxonomy (GTDB): domain Bacteria; phylum Chloroflexota; class Anaerolineae; order Aggregatilineales; family Phototrophicaceae; genus Flexifilum. The sequence continues at coordinate 474 of JAPKMU010000235.1, forward strand.
TCGCGTGTGACCTTGATGTAGCTGCCATGCTTGCAGCCGTAATTGCGCGGGAAGTTGGCGATCCCGGCAACGATTACCTTCGCCTTGAGGCGGCGGCATTCCTGAACGACCGCCATATCGATGCCTTGCGGATTGTCACCGACGAGGATCGTCCAGCCGAGCTGGTGTGCGCGCTGGACGGCGCGGCGAGCGTAGTCGAGCATCTCGCGAGTCGCGTAGCGGCTACCCGCGATCAGCAGATGCGTAGTGTTTTGGATTTGCATAAGCACCTCCCAGAGAAGTGCATTTCATTCGAAAAATAACGTGCATTCGCTCTTTCACGTCCTATATCGCCTGAGCGCGTCCCGGGATGGGTGACCATCACCACGAGACGTAGACCGTTCCGGCGGCAGCTTCTTGTCGCTGCCCACCCACGACGGGGACGTTCGGAACCGGATTGTTCGGGAGCGGATGGCACAGACGCGGCAGCGCGGTCACCTGTAGGAGGAAGTCAACGCACATCGGCGTTGGGCAGGATTTACAGCGCGCCCTTTCGAGCCAACGCAGCCTCATACCCCACATCCGTGTGACCGATACCCGCCTGTGCATTTGTTCAGGTGCGCTTTCCGCACGAATAGGAATGCAGCGGGGACGCCCGCGCTCACCCGGAGGGCGACCGGCGCGCGGCTGAGCGCAGCGGCACCAGCCCGCCGCGCGCCGAGTCGAAGCCGTGTGCGGCTTTGAGCGTGGGGTGCTGCATTACCGTGCGGAATGAAAGCGCACCGAATGCCACAGCGGGCGGCACACGTGCATCGGGGGAAGGTGCGTATGAAAGTGCGGAGCGCTGCTCAACGCGGCGAGCAAACAACAAACGGTGAACATGCCCATCTGTAACGAAAACAAGACGAACACTTGATCCACTTCTCATCGAACACATGAGCTATTCTTGGGTTCTGATGTCCGTTATGTAACGAAAAGCATACGCGCCATGACCAACCGCTTGCAGCAGACGTTATTCGACCTCCAAACCCGTTACGGTGATTACGCGATCCAGACGGCGAAAACCGCACCGCTGCGCACGCTCCCGACCGGGTTTGCAGCGTTGGATGCGGCGCTGAGTCGCGGTGGTGTCGTGTGCGGACGCATCACGACGCTGATCACGACCGGGACATCCGGCGCGCTGACGGTTGGGTACCACCTGCTGGGGCGTGGGCAGAGCTTCGAGGCGTTCACGGCTTATCTTGACCTGAATAATTCCTTTGATCCCGAATACGCGGTCGGCTGCGGCGTCACGCTGAATCAACTGCTGGTGATCCGCGCGCCGGATGCCCTGCTCGGCATCGAAATCGCGCGCGATCTGGCGCTGACAAATACCGTGCCGCTCGTGCTAGTTGATTTAGTCCGGCTGGCGGATGATCTCTCCGCTGCGACGCTGGATCGGCTGCATGACGGCGTGATCCGCGCACACGCGGCAGTCGTGTTCGTGGTGGATCGTCTGACGCCGGATGTGGAAGCCGTCTCGCACACAATTCTCCGCTTTGAGCGGCAAAGCTGGCATTTTGACGGAAATCGCCTGAACTGCTACGAGAGCCGCGTGACGATTCTCAAGGACAAGCCGCAGCCGAAAACGGAATCGGTCACGATCAGCATCGATCACGGGGGCAGCTTCACATGATCGCGTGCGTGGTGATGGATGCGTTCGCCGCCGGGGTGGAGCGGCACATCCAGCCCGCGCTGAACAGGCAGCCGGTGATCCTGATGGATTACGCGCCGAAGCGGGCGAAGGTGATCGCGTGTTCCGGCGAGGCGGCGGCGTTAGGCGTTCAGCCGGGGATCACGCTCAGCCGCGCGCGGGGATTGTGCACGAATGGGAAGTTCATCGCGGCAGATCCAGCGCGGTATGAACGGGCGCTGGATCGGCTGCTGGAGATTTTGTGGATGTTCTCCAACCGGGTCGAAGTTGATGCGGCGGCATTTCCGCAAAGCGCGGTGTGCTACGTCGATCTGGGCAACCTGAATGCGGTAGACCTCGAACGGCTGGCGTCGGAGATGCACAAGGCGCTGCATCTGCGCGCGTCGATTGGCGTGGCAGGGGGAAAACTTCCGGCACGGCTGGCGGCGTTCAAGGGCGGGGCGCGGATCGTGCCGCACGGCGACGAACGCGCGTTCATCGCGCCGTTTCCGGTAGACTGCCTCGGTTTCGACAAGGAGTCGCGGCGGCGGCTGGAACTACTCGGGATCAAGACGATTGGGCAGTACGCCGATCTGCCGTCCTCCGCGATTTTGGGGCAGTTCGGCAAAGCGGGACGAACGCTGCACGCGCTGGCGAACGGTTGGGATCGTCGCCCGGTGACGCCGCGCAAAATGCCGCCCGTTGAAAGTGCTTTGCGCACGTTTGATGATCCGCTCACCAGCCGCTTACGGTTGGACATCGTCGTGCAGAAGATCGCGGACGAACTTGAAGCGCGCCTAGCGGATCGCGTCTCTGCGCTGCATGAGATGGCGCTCACGCTCACGTTTGAAGATTTGAGCGCGCACACCGAGCGCCTGCACCTGCTTGAACCGGTCGCCAGCGCCAAGAGCATCGCGCGGGTGATCGGTCAGCTTCTCGACCGGATCCCATGGCAGGGCGGCGTGATGCGGATCGAGGTGCAGCTCGCGCATCTGGTGTCCGCCGTGCCGCGCCAATTAGAGCTGTTCACGCACAAACCCGCCCGCCAGCAGTTGATTGATGTGACGGGCGTGCTGATCGAGCGCTACGGGAAGGCAGGATTTTATGAAGCGGAAATAGGCGAAGTGGAAGCGCTCGTTTTGGAAAAACGTGGCACGCTGCGAAAGTGGGGCGTGTCGTGAAAAGGGCAGCAAACTTAATCGGCAGGATAGCGTCCCAAACGCATCAAACTCCGCCGTCGATCGACCGAATCGATCCGGTTGAACTGCAAAAGGCGCGCTGTAACACGCCCGGTAGAGGTAAGCGGCTCAATCACGCCTTCGACAACTCGAAAATGCGCCGTCCATTGATCGCGGCGTGGGTGAAACAGTGTAACGACTGTCTCAGTGATCGCATCAAAGGAGCAAAGGTCACTCCCCTTAAACCGGTTGCATTCGGCGCAGGCAAGGCTGAGATTTTCGTTTACTGTTTGTCCGCCGTGTTTTTCAGCGATGATGTGATCGATTTCGTGTGCGAACAGCCGATCATCCTGATGCACGCGGCAGTATTCGCAGCGAAAACCTGCCCGTTCCGCGACTTCACGGCGCAAAATATCCGGGATGTAGGTCGTCATGTCCGTCCGGCAAGTTTTTCGTGGGCGCGGATTTTCAAGCGTGCGACAAGGTTATCCAGTTGAAGATAAGCCTCCAACTCGGCGCGTTCGGCATCGTTCAAGGTGTTTTCGCGGCTGCCATCGAGCAAGTAGCGCAGCCGTTCTTGCGCCCAATCGGAGGCGCGCAGATGAATGATCTGCTCCGGCGTGGGCTGCGAGAGCAGAAAATCGAGTACTTCATCGGATGGGGTACGTTCGTGTCGTGCCGCGACCATACGATCCTCATGTCACTGTTAATGGCTGCATTATACTCTGCTTCGCGGCGTGATGGGTGGTGGTTGTGAGCCGGCTTTTTATAAGCGGCGAAGCGATCCCGGTTACAGTAGATGCTGATGCGATGCCGTGCTCGTTCACGTGGAACGGTCAGCCGCACACGGTTGAGCGCATTCTTTCCCGTTGGCGCGTCGATCTGTTCTGGTGGCGCTCCCGCGTGTGCCGGGAGTATTTCAAAGTGATCACCGAGAGCGGCTTGTTGGTTGTGCTGTATCGGGATGGGGTACGTCAAGCGTGGCATGTGCAGCGGATTTATGATTGACCCCAATGAGGACTGGAGTCTGACATGACTGCCTATGAAATTCAGCCGCTTGTGCTGAGCAGCCAAAGTGATCTTGACCCCCTTATGCAAGCCAGCCTCGCGGAGGGCTATACATTTCTGCAACGCCTTTGGGACGAGTATCAAGCGGGGGGAAGCCGCTTCGATGCGCCCGGTGCGGCATTGTTGGGTGTGTATGCAGGCGACGGATTGATCGCCGTGGGCGGCGTGCACTGCGATCCCTACCTGAATCAGCCGGAGATCGGGCGCATTCAACATGTGTATGTGCTGCCCAATTTTCGACGTGCAGGAGTCGGGCGGCGGTTGATGGCGGCACTGATCGAACAGGCACGATCCCGGTTCAGCGTGTTGACACTGCGCACGCCAACCGCCCACGGTGATGTGTTCTATCGCTCACTCGGGTTTAGCACAGAACCGCGTTTTGCTGAAGCCACCCACTGGATTTCATTGTCGACAGAAGCGAAATCTGATTGACTTGGCACAATGCCGCACTACGCTGAACTCCACTGCCACTCGCATTACAGCCTGCTCGATGGGGCATCCTCACCGGAGGACTTGATCGCACGCGCGGCGGAAGTGGGGATGCCCGCCCTCGCGCTGACCGATCATGATGCGGTGTACGGCGCGGTGCGGTTCAGCAAAGCGGCAGCCGAACGCAGTATCAAGCCGATCCTCGGCGCGGAACTCACCCTGCATGACGAGTCTCACCTGACGCTGCTCGTCCGCGATGCTGTCGGATGGGCGAACCTGTGCGCGCTGATCGCTGCCGGACGGCACAACGCTGAAAAAGGCGACTCGCGGCTGCCGGAAGGGGTGCTGGAGCAGCACACGGCGGGACTGATCGCGCTCTCCGGCTGCCGCAAAGGGCAGATTCCGACGCTGCTCAAGGCGGGCAAACGGGATGAAGCGGCGCGGATCGCTCGACAATATCAAGACGGATTCGGCGCGGAGAATTTCTACATCGAACTTCAGCATCACGATTTACCGGATGACGACTGGCTGAACAGTGAACTCGCCGCGCTGGTACAGTCGATCAACATTCCCCTCGTCGCTACCAACAATGTCCACTACGCCGCACCGGATCGCGCCCGTTTGCAGCATGTCCTCACCTGCATTCGACACAATACGACGCTCGATGACGGGTGGATGCTGCTCCGTCCCAACGCCGAATACTTCCTCAAATCGCCCGACGCGATGGCGCGCCGCTTCGCTGCCTATCCCGATGCGATCACGAACACGGTGCGCATCGTAGAACGATGTGAATTTCAACTCGAATTCGGCTTGCAAGCACTCCCGATCTACCCGACGCCGGACGGAATCAGTGCGCATGACTATTTGGTTTCGCTGGCGCACGAAGGGCTGAAAACGCGCCGGATTGAGATTACCGAAAAAGTGGAGCATCAGCTTCAACACGAACTCGCGGTGATCGAACGCAGCGGCTTGGCGAATTACTTCCTGATTGTATGGGACATCGTGCGCTATGCTGTCGAACACGGGATTTACTGCCAAGGGCGCGGCTCGGCAGCGAACTCGCTGGTGGCGTATGCGCTCGGCATCTCGCCCGTCAACCCGATCGCGCAAAATCTCGTGTTTGAGCGCTTCCTCTCCGATGAGCGGCGCGCCGTTCCGGACATCGACATTGATTTCGATGCGGCGCGGCGTGAAGAAGTGATCCAATACGTATACGAGCGCTACGGGCATGATCACGCGGCGATGGCGTGTACCTTCGTGACCTTTCGGGCGCGCTCTGCCGTGCGCGACGTGGGGAAAGCGCTCGGTTTGCCGCCGGAGCTGATCGACAAAGCCGCCAGCGCACTCGATACCTACCAATCCGATTTGAGCGATCAATCGGCGCTCAAAGAGGCGCTTGGCGGACGAGGCACAAGCGATTTGTGGGCACACCTGATCGATCTCGTCAACCAATTGGAAGGCTTCCCGCGTCACTTGGGCATTCACAACGGCGGCATGATCGTGATGGGATCGCCGCTCGCGTCACGGTTGCCGACCGAACCCGCGACGATGGCAGACCGTTTTGTCGTCCAGTGGGATAAGGACAGTCTCGAAGAGGCGGGGATCACCAAAATTGACATCCTCGGTTTGCGCATGCTCTCCGCCATCGCGGACACGGCGCAAGCGGTCTTGACCGATGAGGAGACGCTCAAGCGGCTGCCGTTTGATGATCCGTCGGTCTACACGATGATTTCAGCGGCGGATACAATTGGCGTGTTTCAGGTCGAGTCGCGGGCGCAGCAGCAGGTTCTCCCGCGCTTGCAGCCGAAAACCTTCAATGACTTGATCGTCTCGATCTCGCTGATTCGTCCCGGTCCGGTGCAGGGGAATATGGTGCATCCGTATCTGCGCCGCCGTTTGGGCGAAGAACCGGTCAAGTATCCGCATCCGCTTCTACAGCCCGCCCTCGAAGAAACGCTCGGCGTGGTCTTGTTTCAGGAGCAGGTCTTAAAAGTCGCGCGCGATCTGGCGGGGTTCACCCCCGGTCGCGGTGAACAGCTCCGGCGCGCACTCGGATCAAAACGCGCCCATGAAGCACTCGCCAGCTTTCATGACGATTTCGTGCAGGGAGCGGTGCTCAAAGGCGTCGATCAGGCGGTCGCGGATGCGGTGTTCGATACGCTGCGGGCGTTCGGCGGCTACAGCTTCCCCAAGTCGCACGCGGCGGCATTCGCGGTGCTGGTGTATCAGTCGGCATGGCTCAAGCACAACTATCCGGCGCATTTCGCCGCCGCGCTCTTGAACAACCAGCCGATGGGCTTCTGGTCGCCCGCCGTGATCACGAACGATGCGCGGCATCATGGGATCGCCGTGCTGCCCGTCGAGATCAACCGGAGCGGGGCGAAATGCGACGTGCAGGACGGCGCGATCCGCCTCGGTTTCAATTACGTGAAAGGTTTCGGGGAGGTGGCACAGCAGCATGTGATCGCAGCGCGCGGCGATACGCCGTTCACCAGCCTCGCCGATTTTGTCCGCCGGACGGGGCTGCCGCGTAAGCTGGTCGAGCATGTGATCATGGCGGGCGGCTTTGATCATTTCGATCAGCCTCGCCGCGCGTTGATCTGGGAGCTGGCGCAGATTGATGAGCGACCGAATACGCTCAATTTCCCCTACGAAGTCGAGACGATCCCCCTCCCCGACTCTGCCGAGATGGAGATCATCGAGCAGGAATGGGGCATCCTCGGCATGTCGCTGCGCGATCACCCGATGACGCTCTACCGCGATGCGCTCACGAAGCAGGGCATCTTGAGCAGCAAAGATTTAGCGGCGTACCCGGATAAGAAAACACTCCGCATCGCGGGAATGATGCTGATCCGCCAAGCGCCGCCGACCGCGAAGGGGTATCAGTTCATCACGCTTGAGGACGAGTTCGGTTTCATCAACGTGATCGTCCGTCCAGAGGTTGGCGCGCGCTATCGCAAACTCCTGCGCGAAACGCTGTTCTTCGAGGTGCGCGGGCGGAGCCAGCGGGAAGGCGCGATCATGAACGTGCTCGCGGATGGGTTTGCAGCGATGCGAGTCTCGTAGGACACCTACCTCCGCTGCGGCGGCGATCCCCGCTTGCGGAGCTGCGCCCGGCATGCGAAGATCAATCTCAGCGGCGCGCGGGGAGAACATCGTTCCTGATAAAATGCCGAAACTCCCCCGCATTTTGATGCAGAAACCGAGTTTCGACACAAGCCCTTGCGAAAGGTCGATTTTGGGGGTATGTTAGCAAAATGAAGCGCACAGAAACGGGGCTAAATCGCACGGAATGGCAGCGTTCCTTACGCGATGACCTGCAAGCGCTGAAATTCTGATGCCGCTTCAGTGGCGTCATACCCCTTCGGGGGATTGAAACATCTACTTTATCCGTGATACCTTGTAATGCGTTAATGCTTCAGTGGCGTCATACCCCTTCGGGGGATTGAAACATCAGTGCAGAAAGCAGCAGCAGATCAACCATCACCGCTTCAGTGGCGTCATACCCCTTCGGGGGATTGAAACATGTACGCGCTTGATAAATAGCGCCGGAGTCCCGGAAGCTTCAGTGGCGTCATACCCCTTCGGGGGATTGAAACTTGTAGTGGTTGTTTTCATCAACTGTTTCGACTGCGCTTCAGTGAGGTCACACCCCTTCGGGGGATTGAAACACCGTCAACCGCACCGCCGCACCGCGCTGGGCGCTAGCTTCAGTGAGGTCACACCCCTTCGGGGGATTGAAACACTTCCTCGAAGGTCTGGGCGTGAAAGCGGCGCTCACGCTTCAGTGAGGTCACACCCCTTCGGGGGATTGAAACCTCACCCCTTTCTGGCGCACACGCTGTTCATGCACAAGCTTCAGTGAGGTCACACCCCTTCGGGGGATTGAAACATCTCAAATTGGCGAGTCACGCCAGCGGGACGTGCGGCTTCAGTGAGGTCACA
>JAPKMU010000236.1 GCA_026645745.1 Anaerolineae bacterium
ACGCTGACCAGCGACGGACAGCCGCAGATCATCCGCTTGAGCGGTGGAATCACGCTCACGCTGATCAACACCCGTGTGACCGCCTATGAACGCGCGGAAACGGCAGGCGTGGAAATCACGAATGGGATGGGTTACAACGTCAATTTGCGCGGCGGCGCGGGTTCAAACTTTGATGTCGTCGGCATTTTCCGCTTTGATGCGACCCTCTTGTCCGATGGGCAGTCAGCCGATGGGCAGTGGCTTCGTGTTCAGCTTGAGGACGGCACAACCGCATGGGTGAGCAAAAGCCTCGTCGCGGCAAACCCCGCGCTCGATTCGCTGCCTGTGGTCGATCAAGACGCATCCGGTTTGCTCGGTCATGCTGTCAGCTTGATGCCGTTTGATCCCGCGTGCGCGAATGGTCAAGCGGGCGCGTTCGTGAGCGCTCAAGGCGAGTCGACGCAGCGGTTAACGCTTAATGATCTACCCGTCAGCATCACCAACGGATCGCTTTGGATGAGCGTCGGGGAAATGGGCGCGGTTTTCGTTGCCCTTGCCGGAGAAAGCACAGTCGGCGCGGGTGACAGTCTGCAAACCCTCGCGCCCGGAGATACGCTCATGTGGGAAGCCGACCCGACCGTGCAAGGTTCGCTCATCCCCTTCCCCGCATTGGAGACGCTCGAAGCCTTGGCGATCACGCCGGAAATCTGCTTGATCGCTGCCGTCGATTCAGTCGATACGCGGACAGACCCCGCCAACGATGCGGACATCCTCAACGCGATCAGCCCCGGCGTCAGCTATCCGGCACAGGGACAAACAACGGTCGATGAGGTGCTGTGGCTGAACGTGCTTGATGGCTGGATTACGGCGGACAGTGTGCGCACGCTCGGCGCATGTGACGCACTTCCCGATCCGAACGCCGTTTCCGTGCCCGTCGTGGGTGATGGAGCGGGTGCGCCGCCCGAAGCGATCATGATGGAATATCTGAATGCTCGCCTTACCGGAGATGGTGGGCGTATGGTCACGCTTTCATGTGCGAGTTGGGACTCGCAAGCGGCATTACAAGCGACTTCGTTCCGTGCTATGAGCGCCGAACTGCTCAATGTCGCGTGCTACACGACGTCGCAGAGCGGCGGCACAGCCGTCGTCCAGTGCGACGGCGCAATCCAAACCACCTACAACGGTCAAACGCGCCAGTGGGAAATCGGCGCGTACAATATGACTCAAGAAGACGGTGCTTGGCGCGTGTGCGGCGAAGCCTTCTAATCACACCATCAAGCAAAGGCGCAAATCCATCTTTGCGCCTTTGCTTGATGTTCTTCTAGTTACGGCTGCACGTAAGTAGCGGTGGCGCAGTCCGTACACGTTACGTTAGCGACAGCCTGCCCCGCCGCGAGAGCAGCGACCCAATCGCGCAAGCGCACGCCGTTGACCTCCGCCGTGTAAAACTCGTTATACGGCAAGAAGCAGTGCGAGTCTCCGCCCTGTGTGTACGACCGGAAGCTGCCCACCTGACGACTGATATCCCGCAAATTTGCCGAAAGCGCTTCTGAATAGCCGACTCCACTGAAACCGACGCTTTGGAAGAAGGTCTGCGCGTGATCCCATGCTGTGTTGTACTGCGCCACACGCAGATTGCCGAAACTGCGCGCGGCATTGATGTAGAAACGTTCAATCGAAAGGTTGCGCCCGGTCACACCTTGATAGTTCGTCCCCCACAGATTCCATGTCGATTCGGGGATCGAGCGCCAACCGCCGCCCGAATCACCGAGCAGTACGGCGCGTTCATTCGGGTAATGGCTCATGATGTCCGCCGCCCAAAATGCCGCCCCGGCTGATCCGGCGCTGCATCCGGTGATGAACACCGAATCCGGGTCAGGGATATTCGCGTACACCCAGTTGAGCGCCGCCGATGCGTTCACCGCACCGTTGTAGCGCATCTCGTACCATGTGCCTTCAAAGTCGTAGCCCTGTACGGCGTTTCCGGTGTGCATATCCCCTGTGCAGTAGTTGACGAAGATCATGTCGTAGTTCACGAATGGATTTTCCGGGTTGCCCAAGTCGGTGATCCCGGCGACGTTCAGCGCGGGATTATCGCCCGAATCATTCGGCAGCACGGCATCGTCAAACGTCGTCGTCGGGGTGTAGCACGTCTGACCATTCCAGCACATGCCGCCGCCCTGAAAATTAATCAACAGGTCTTGACCGGGGTTATCCCGGTAAAAAAAGCTGTACGGCGCGCCATGCCCACACGTCGTCGCGCCGCCGGGGGAAATTTGATGCCACATACCGGGCGGCAGTTGATCACGGGTCGGCACATCCTGAGCCGAAATCATTCCGCCATACAGCAGAGTCACACACACAAAGGCGATACTCAAGAGGCGTCTCATGGGCAGTCCTCACATATTCGTTGGCTAGAGCGTAACTATAGCCGATTTTGGCGATTCTCACGCGGCGGGATGCCATACGAGACTCCACACGCGACACAAATCCAGTGCCCGCTGCGTTTGATCTTCCTCCAAAACCACCAGCGTACACTGTGATCCCTGTTCGCCAGCGGTGTAGGCGAGCAAATGATAGGCGATGCTTACACCATCGGGCGACCAGCGCGCATTTTGCCCCCCAAATGCGCGTGTGATCGCGCCTGTGTCCACCGCCATCACACGGATCACGCTAACACCACCGAAGTACGGATCAGGCATGTACTGTTCAAACATCAGGCGCGAACCATCGGCTGACCATTCCGGCACACTGATCGCATCCTCGCTGGTAAACAGTGTTTCTGCTGTACCTGTTTCGATGTCCCATCGTTTGAGCGTGTACAGGTCTGCGTGATCGATATAGGTCAGGTAGCGACCGTCTGGTGACCAACTCACGCCCGAAACAGCCGAAGCCACTTCATGTGCCGTGCCTAACACGGCATCAATCACATAGACGACGTTTGTGATACCGACGTATGCGATCTGATCCCCATTAGGTGACCACTGCGGCGAACTTCCCGGCGGATTAGGCGGATTCGGGTCAGCGCCGTAAGCCGTGAGTTGGCGAACCGTGCCGTTGGTGACGTTGGCGATAAAGATATGCGAGAGTCCTCCGGCATAGGCATCAAACGTGATCGAACTGCTGTCGGGTGACCAGTCGATCATATTGAGATCAGGATACACGCCCTCAAGCGCTGTTTCGCGTTCACGTGACCAAAAGTGAATGGTTTGTTCACGATAATAGGCGAGCGTGCAGCCATCCGGCGACCACGCCGCGCGCCTTCCCTGCTCATCGATCAGCGTAATCTCGCCGTTCGGTTCATCAATATCGCGCATGACAAGCGATCCATCGTCACGGTTGTAGACGAGCATACGCCCATCGTAAACACAGCTCCCTTGAGCGATCACCCGCGCTTGAATGATGACGAATGACATCAGCGCGATCCACAATTTACGCGACATAGGCGTTTTCTCCAGTTTGAAGGGCAAGCGACGGCGCATTCCATTCCGGCGTAAGCGCTTCTTGAATCACCATGCCAGCAGCAAGAATCACGTCTTCGCGCCCACGCCCGCCGACGATCTGCACCGCCGTAGGTAAGCCGTTCGGCGCAACTCCAGTGGGTACGGTCAAACCCGGCAGTCCGGCAAGATTCACCCACTGCTGATAGGCAATCGTCGTGAACGGCGCGAAGTACTGCCATCCGTGCTTCGGCGCGGTCGTCGGGAAGATTGGGGAGACGATCACCCCGCCCTCACCGATCCATTCCATCACAAGGCGGTGGATCGCTTCACGCCAGCCCACGCCGTTGAAGATGCGCGCCGACACGCTCGAAATCAGCGCCGCCTGCCAATAATGCACCGATCCATAAGCGATGGTCGGCGTGCCGTTCCGATGATTGCGCATCTCCGCGAAGATGCTCGGCTGCATAAACGCTTGATCGATCGCTTGGCGCGCATCATGATCCAGATACGACAGCCAGCCGATTTGCGCAAAGCGCACGCTCAACGGGATCGTCTTGGCGGACGGGATCATGCCCGCGCCGCGTAGGGCTTCAACCGCACCAACCACGCCGCGCCGGATGGGTGGTTCAGCGAGCGCCAGCCCGCCGTTGAACCAGTACGCGACTTTCTGCCCCTGCAAGATCGACGGATCAGGCGGGGTGTATGGGCGGTCTGTCAAAACCGCGAATGCCAGCGCCGCATCTTCGACGCGCCGCGCCATCGGTCCAACTGCTTCGAGGTCTGCCATTCTTCCCGTTACATGCGGATAATGTCCGGTTTCGTCGAGCGTGGCGCTTGTCGGACGCAGTCCAACGATGCCTGTAAACGCGGCGGGCATGCGAATACTGCCCGAAATATCCGATCCCATGCCGAGCGGCGACCCGCAAGCGGCAATGATCGCCGCCTCGCCGCCTGTTGATCCGCCGACGGTATGCGCGAGATTCCAAGGATTGTTGGTGCGTCCGTACAGCAGATTATTCGTCTCTTGCGCCCAGCAGACTTCGGGCGTGTTGGTTTTGCCGAGCACAATTGCCCCGGCTTGATGCAGTTTGGCGACAACGGCGGCATCGCTCGGCGCGATCCGGTCACGGCGCGCGAGCATCCCGCATGTCGCCGGAGCGTCCGCCACATCAAGCGAATCTTTGATGGTGACGGGCAGCCCGAACAGCGGCGGCAGATCGTTCTGCGTCGCGCGTTTTTCGTCCGCTTCATGAGCTTCGCGCCGCGCTTGCTCGAATAACGGGGAGACAACCGCATTGAGCGAAGGATTGACGCGCTCGATCTGGGTGATATGGGCTTCTACAACATCGGTGACGGAGAGCGCACCGATCCGTATTTGTTGGACGAGTTCCGACGCGGAAAGCTGCGTGATTGGGGACACGGATGAGCCTCGCTTCGTGAGTCAGACACGTAACACCTAAACTAAAATTGTAGGCGCTGACCTCTCGTGCTGGCAAACTAGCTAGCGATATAGAGGCAGCGAACGTGCATCCCATCTTCAACGGCTTGAATCACCCCGTTGGCATCACCCATGCGATTTTCCCAGATGAACTGGAGATTTTCACGCTCAAAGCGTGCGCGAAGATCGGTAAGCACTGCTTTGCGCCGCTGCGCAATCTCGTAATCCTGCCGCGTGACATCGCGCGCCGTGACGGTGAATCCGCTTGCGATCAACGCGGCGGCGAGTGGTGTCCGGTTGGGGAGCAGGTTTTCGACCGGAAAATCCGCTTTCGCCACCCAAGGCTCACGCCCATACGCATACAAAAACGCGAGCCGTCCACCGGGGCGGAGCGCTGCGCCCAAGTCCTGAATCGTGCGGGCGTAATCATTGCTGAAGTAAATCGAGTCGATCAGAATGATCGCGTCGTAGGCAGACGCGGGGAGCGCAAGCGCGTTAATGTCGCCCTGTATGAACGTTAGGCAGTCAGCTTTGCTCGTGGTGCGTGCTTGCGCCTGCTCAATGGCAGCAGCGATGGTATCGATTCCGGTGATATGTGCGCCTGTACGATCCGCGATGTACTCCGTGATCATGCCATTTCCGCACCCGATTTCGAGCGCAGACTGTCCGGGCTTGAGTTCTAATCCTTCGATCAGCATGTCAAGTTGGTGCATGTCTGCGAACCCGTGCTGACACAAATTCTGACCGAAAACGCGCGTACAAAATTCGGCGTGTGTGCTGCTGTGCGGCGCAAGCCGGTAGAATGCTTCGTAGAAGTCCTGCATTTAAGCTCCAATGGGAATGCGGCGTTAGCTTAATTTTATTCTTCGCTCAAGGTCAGCGATATGATCGGCTTCATGAAGGGCGATCACGCGCGCTCGCCAATACCCCGATTCACGCCGCTGTTTGCCTTCTTCGCGGATCGTTCTGTGCCACTGCGCCTCGTTGAGGGAGCGCAGCACACGCATCAACACGACCCGCCGCAGTTTGAAGTAAGCGAGCAGTTCGGCAAATGGAAACGTATCGCGGCGGAGCAAATGTCCCCAGTCGCGCTCCGGGTGAACATCATGCAGCAGCGGCTCATCGAGCAGGAGCGCAAGATAGATCGCTTGAGCGTTAATTTCCTCCGAGTTAATCACATGCGCAAGGTCTTGAACGAGGGAGCGCTGCCCCTCACCAAGCGGCGAGGTGTGTTCAGGGATCATCAGCCCGAACCGCTCGAACTCATGCGGTGTGACTTCGAGCAGCGCCAGCACCGCTTGAATATTCGCTGGGGTGGTTTGAGTGGAGATGGACGGTTTCATGATCGCGCTTAAGCGCTTCCTTCATCACTTTAGCCCCGTCCATCATAACATGATCAGTGTACGCTTAAATGGTTTATCCGCCCGCCATCGCGCCGATAATGCGGAACGGCTGTGTTCCCGCCGTCACCTCTGCCGGAACGGGTTCGTCAGCGGATTCATGCGAAAGGTCTTCTCCACACGCGAAGAAACGAATGAACGGTCGGCGCTCTTGCGTCGCCATATCGCGGATCGTGCCGCGCAGCATCGGATACGCCGCTTCCAGTGCATCCAATATCGCGCGTTGGGTAACGGGTTCGGCTACGGCAAGCTCAACAGCCCCGTTCACCTGCGCCAATGTGCGTAAGTGAGTCGGCAGTGTCACCCGGATCATGACAAAATTTGCACCTCAACCGACAAAACAGGCGGCAGATCATGAACAATCGGCATCCAATGATCGCCCGAATCGGCGGAGACATACACCTGTCCGCCAGTCGTGCCGAAGTAAATGCCGCACGAATCGAGCTTATCAACCGCGAGTGCGTTGCGGAACACATTCACATAACAATCGTGCTGCGGCAGCCCTTCCGTGAGCGCTTCCCATTCGTTGCCCCCGGATCGACTGCGATACACGCGCAGTTTGCCATCCGGCGGAAAATGATGCGAGTCGCTGGTGATCGGTACAACATAAATTGTGTTCGGCTCGTGGGCGTGAACACCAATCGGGAAACCAAAATCGCTCGGCAAATTGCCGCTGACTTCATGCCACGAATCACCCGCATTGTCCGACCGCATCACGTCCCAATGTTTTTGCATGAAAAGAATATTCGGACGAGACGGGTGCATGGTAATGCTGTGGACGCAGTGCCCCACTTCTGCTTCTGCGTCGGGGAGTTCATTTCCGGAGTTCAATCCTTGATTGACCGAACGCCACGTCACACCGCCGTCATCCGTGCGGAACGCGCCAGCCGCGCTGATCGCCACGAAAATCCGATCGGGGTTATCCGGCGTTAAGACGATGGTGTGCAGGCACATACCGCCCGCCCCCGGCTGCCACAGGTTCGATTTGACGTCCCGCAAGCCAGAAAGCTCGCGCCATGAGCGCCCGCCGTCATTCGAGTGAAACAGCGCGGCATCTTCAACACCCGCGTAGATCGAGTCCGCGTTCGTGGGCGATGGTTCGATATGCCAAACGCGCGTGAACTCCCAAGGGTGCTGTGTCCCGTCGTACCATTGATGCGTACCCGGCACGCCGTCATAGGTAAAGGCGTTGCTGACCGTCTCCCATGTTTTGCCGCCGTCGTCGGAGCGCTGGATCACCTGACCAAACCAGCCGCCAGACTGCGACACGTACAGCCGATTCGGATCAGACGGTGTTCCGGTGATGTGATAAATCTCCCAACCGGGGAAAAGTGGACCTTCAACCGTCCAATCTTTGCGCTGTTCATCCGAGCGTAGAATAAACGCACCCTTACGTGTCCCCACCAAAACGCGGACTTCACTCATGATCGTATCCCCCTGTGTGTCACGACTCCATTAGGATAGAACTTTTGTTCGGTATTGTCAAGCAGGCGAGATCAGAAGGGAATGCGCATCACTTTATGGGCACATTTGACAGAGAAACGCAATTTCATCATACTTTAAGAACGCCTACGCAGCTTTGAAAAGGGGATTTTCGTTGAAGCGAATCACGCTTGTTTTGATTTTGCTGCTCAGTCTAGCACTCGTTCAAGACACATTCGCGCAAACGGCGGATAACTGGACAATCTTGCATTACACGGCGGTCGATAATAACCTTGAAGCTGCCGCATTCAACGATTATTACGAAATGCAGTCCGTTGGCAGCGGCGACGGCGTGAATATCGTCGCCCAATTTGACCGTGCTGAAGGGTATGACGTCCGCTTCGGGGACTGGACGGGGACGCGCCGTTTCTATATTGAACATGTTGATCCACTGCCGGAGCTTGACGCCGCCGGGAGGCGCGATGCGGTTCTCAATTATCTGGTAGAAACAGGGGCAGGTGACGCCGATACACTCCGACCACAGGTCGATTCAGCACCTGATGAGCTGATCAACAACATTTATACCAGCACGGTTGGCATCACTTTCGATCAAACGCCCGTCGAAGACCTTGGTGAAGTCGATATGGGCGACCCGCAAGCGCTGATTGATTTCATCGTATGGGGGGTCGAGAATTATCCTGCCAATCATTACATGATCGTGATCGGCAGTCACGGCGGCGGTTGGCGCGGAATCGGACCCGATGAGGGCGACAATTCCTCGATGCTCGACCTCCCCGAAATCGACTCCGCCCTCGCTCAAGCACGCGCCATGCTGGGGATCGAAAAGTTTGATATCGTCGGCTTCGATGCGTGTTTGATGGGCGTGACGGATGTTGCCGTCATGCTCGAACCCCATGCGGATTATGTGCTTTCCTCACAGGAGGTTATTCCAAGCAGCGGGTGGGAATACTTCCACGCGATCACCGCCATGCGCGCTAATCCTGATTGGGATGCGTTCCAAGTCAGCGCAAGTTTTGTCGATACCTACATGGATTACTACGC
>JAPKMU010000237.1 GCA_026645745.1 Anaerolineae bacterium
TTCACCGGCAAAGTCGAAAATGGCGTCTTCTTCGCGCGCGGGGCATGCGACGAAAAGAACAGCACGCCGGGGATGATCTACGGGTTAGCCCTTGCGCGCGATCTCGGTTTGCTGGAAGGCTACACCGCGTATTACTTCGGCAACATGGAAGAATGGTGCGACGGGATCGCGCCGAATTCGTTTGTTGATACCGAAGGCATCCGACCGGATTTTGTCGTTGTCGGTGAACCGACCCGGATGCAGATTTATCGCGGTCACAAAGGGCGTGTCGAGATGCAGGTCGTAGCCAAAGGAAAGAGCGCGCACGCAGCGAGCAACTTCCTCGGCGATAACGCGATCTATAAGCTCCTACCGATTATCGACGCGATCAGCAAACTTGAGCCGGAACTCGGCGATGATCCGTTCTTGGGGCATGGGCGCATCACCGTGAGCGATATGCATGTCAAGACGCCGAGCATCAATGCCGTACCGGATGAAGCGACGATCTATATTGACCGCCGCGTGACGTTTGGTGAAGAACCGCAAGCCGAACTGGCGCGCATTCAGCGCATCATCGGCAACCGTACCGACATCGAAGCCTCGATCCTGCATTACGATGATCCGAGCTACACCGGCTTTGTTTTCCCGCTGGAAAAGATTTATCCCGCGTGGGCGTTGCCGGAAGATCACCCGTTTGTGCAGGCAGGCGTGCAGGCTGGTGAACTCCTGTGGGGTTATAAACCGCCGACGGGCAAATGGGATTTTTCCACCAACGCGACGTACTGGATGGGCAAGGCGGGTATTCCAAGTATCGGTTTTGGACCCGGCGACGAAATCCATGCGCACACGGTGATCGATCAAGTGCCGCTCGATGATGTGGTGCGTTCGACCGAGTTCTATGCGCTGCTTCCGGGGTTGATCAAGCGGTAAATCGTCATGCCCGACCTAATCTATCTGATGCGGCATGGGGAAAGCGCCGTCAATGTGAAGCGGATTATCAAATGCCGTGAACTTGACGGCGATTTGACTCCCCTCGGGCAGGCGCAGGCGCGCTCGGCGGCGGTATGGCTGGCGGACAAAGGGATTGAGCGAATCCGCCACAGCCCGATGCACCGCGCCGCTCAGACCGCTGACATCGTGGGGGCGGCGCTCAACGTGACGCCGATCCTCGATGATGGGCTGCGCGAATGGGACTGCGGTGAACTCGAAGGTCAATCCGATGATGCGGCTTGGGCAGCGTGGAGCGTGGTTCATCAACAGTGGCGTGAGCATATTCTAGATGCGGCATGCCCCGGCGGTGAGACTTTTGGTGCAGCGGCGGCGCGGTTGTCAGCGGCGCTGCATGAGGCACAGCCGAATGAACTTCTCATCACACATGGAGGCATAGGAATCTGCGTGATTCCGTATCTGTGCGTGAACGCGGCGGCGCTTGAGCCGATCAGTTATCTCAGTTATACCGGTATTGTGGTCATAGAGCGGGACAACGCAGAACGGTATAGTTGTTTGCGTTGGAATTGTGCCGAACACCTGACATAAAGTGTGGTTAGCGATCCCTCTTGGGACGAATACGAAATTCTAAGGAGCTGTTTCATCATGCAAACCGACCTGCGCAATCGTGATTTGATCACGACTCAGGAGTGGACGCGCGACGAGATCGATACGCTGCTCGATGTGGCGTGGGATTTGAAGCGCAAACGCGCATTGGGCGAACCGCACGCCTATCTGCGTGATAAAGTTTTGGCGATGCTGTTCTTCTTCACCAGCACGCGCACCCGCGCCAGCTTTGAAGCAGGGATGGCGCATCTGGGCGGTCATGCGCAGTTCATCGACAGCGAAACGACGCAGATTAGTCACGGTGACACGGCGAAAGAAATCGGTGAGATCATCGGGCGCTACACCGATGGGATCGCTATTCGCCAGTGTGACTGGAAGTTCGGCAACAAGTACATCCGTGAAGTTGCCGCCGCCAGCCGCGTTCCCGTGCTGAACATGCAGGATGACATCTATCATCCGTTCCAGATTTTGGCGGACTTGATGACGATTCAGGAGCGCTTTGGGCGTGATCTGCGCGGCAAGACGATCAATGTGAGCTATGCGTATGCTTCCAGCTACCAAAAGCCGTTGAGCGTGCCGCAAGACTTGATCCTGATGATGACGCGCTACGGTATGAACGTCCGTTTGACGCATCCGCCGGAATTCGGCTTGATGCCGGAGATCGTTGATCAGGCGCGTGAAAATGCGAAGTTATCGCGCGGCTCGTTTGAAGTCCTCGATAACTTCGATGAAGGCTTCAAGGGTGCGGATATTGTGTATCCGAAGTCGTGGGGATGCTGGATGACGACCGAAGACAAGCACGAATCGGCGGGATACGGCAAGAAATACACCGACTGGATTACGGATTCACGCCGGATGGCGCTCGCCAGCCCGGATGCGATCTATATGCACTGCCTCCCGGCGGATCGCAACATCGAAGTGACCGACGAGGTGATCGACGGACCGCAGAGCGTAGTCTATGACGAAGCCGAAAATCGTCTGCACGTTCAAAAGGCGGCGATGGCGCTGACGATGCGTTCGTAAGCCCCGGACTTGTAATAGAATAAAGATACGTTGAAGCGGGGCGCGCCGTAAACGCGCCCCATTTTGATCAAAAAGGACATTCCTGTGCCAACTAAACTCGCCGCCGTCGCGATTGGCGGAAATTCCCTGATTCTTGATCCAAAACATCCTGATGTGACCAACCAATGGGATGCTGTCCGCGTGACGTGCGAGCACATCGCCGAGATGATCGCGGAAGGTTGGAACGTCATTATTACACACGGCAACGGTCCCCAAGTCGGCTATATTTTGCGCCGCTCCGAACTTGCCGCGCATGAAGTCCATCCGGTGCCGCTCGATATTATCGTCGCGGATACACAGGGATCGATTGGCTACATGGTGCAGCAGTCGCTTGATAACGCGCTTCGTAAGCGTGGAATCAACCGCACGATCGTGACCATCGTCACACAGGTGCGTGTAGACGAAAGCGACCCCGCGTTCAAGAACCCGAACAAGCCAATCGGCGGGTTCATGACCGAAGAAGAAGCCCGTCGTTACGAAAAGGAAGGGTGGTCGGTTGTTGAGGACGCAGGACGCGGTTGGCGGCGTGTCGTCGCCAGCCCGAAGCCCTTGATGATTCAGGAGATCAACGCGATCCGTGCGCTGATCATGAGCGATTACATCGTGATCTCGGTCGGCGGCGGCGGAATTCCTGTTGTGCGTGATGAACACGGCGAACTGCGCGGCACATACGCGGTGATCGACAAAGATCGCGCAAGCAGCTTGATCGCGCAGGTGCTCCGTGCTGACCTGTTCATCATCTCGACGGGCGTCGAAAAGGTGGCGATCAACTTCAACAAGCCAGATCAGCAATTTTTGGATCAGATGACTCTCCATGAAGCGCAGAAATACATGGCGGAAGGTCATTTCGCGCCGGGGAGTATGCTCCCGAAGATCGAAGCGGCGGTCGAATTCGTCAAAATGGGCGGTCCGGTTGCTGTCATCACTGATCCGCCGAACTTGGCGCGGGCGCTGCGCGGCGAAACTGGAACGCGGATTATTCCGTAATAGACAATATCGAGTCCCATATGGCAGATGTCCTCAAACTCAGATGTTCTGTGTGTGGGCGCGAGTATGCGCCTGATGAAGTCCAGTATGCCTGTCCGGTGTGCGGTCAAGTAGGGACTCTCGATGTCCTGTACGATTACGCGCTCTTGCGGACTCAACTTCACCGCGATCAGTTGATCTCAAATCGCGTTCAGTCGATGTGGCGCTACCGCGATCTGCTGCCGCTCAAGCCGGAAAGTCATGTGCCGCCGCTCCGCGTGGGAAATACGCCTATGTATGCTGCGCCTCGCCTCGCCGCTGATCTGGGATTGGTGGAGGCGTGGGTTAAAGATGACGGCAGCAATCCCACCGGATCACTCAAAGACCGTGCCAGCGCCTTGATCGTTGCCCGCGCTCAAGAAGCGGGGATAACGACGGTGAGCACCGCCAGCACAGGCAATGCGGCAGCGGCATTGAGCGGGATCGGTGCGTCGGTCGAAAATATAAAGATCATCATCTTCGTCCCCGCAACCGCGCCAGAAGCAAAAATCGCGCAGCTTCTCGTGTATGGTGCGACGGTGCTGTTGGTCGAAGCGAATTACGATACGGCATTCGATCTCTGTTATGACATGTGCATCGAGAAGGGGTGGTACTGCCGCAATACAGGCATCAATCCCTATACGATAGAAGGCAAAAAGACGGTCGCCTTCGAAATCGCGGAGTCTTTCAATTGGGATGTGCCGGATGTCGTGATCGTCAGCGTCGGTGACGGTAACATTATTGCCGGAGTGCATAAGGGCTTTGTCGATCTGTTCGAGTTGGGCTGGATTTCAAGGATTCCGCGCTTGATCGGGGTACAAGCTGAAGGAAGTTTGCCGCTTGTGACCGCGTGGGAACAGAACGTAAGCGCCGTCGAGATGCAGCCGATTGATGCCCAAACCATCGCGGACAGCATCAGCGCGGGACTGCCGCGTGACCGGGCGAAAGCGCTCCGAGCAGTGCGGGAAACGAACGGCGCATTTGTTTCCGTACCGGACAGCGAAACACTTGCGAGTATTCCGGCAGTCGCACGGCTGACCGGCGTATTTTGTGAACCTTCCAGCGCGATTACTTACGCGGGTGCGCGCCGTGCGCTAGAATTGGGCTACTTGAAGCCCGAAGAACGCGTCGTATTCTTATTGACAGGCAGTGGACTGAAGGATGTCAGGCGAGCGCAGGAATCAGTGAGCGGGGGTCTACGTGTTGCCCCGACCGCAGAAGCTGTCCGTCGTGTACTCCACCTAGAGTAAACAATGAACAAACGCCCAACGTATTCGATTGTCGCCCCGATCTACAACGAAGAGGGGAATATTCCCGACCTGTATAAGCGGATCAGTCACGTGATGGATTCCACTGGCGAACCTTGGGAGCTGATCTGCGTCAACGATGGCAGCAAAGATCGTTCGCTGGAGATGCTTCAGGGCTTGGCGCGTGAAGATGAACGCGTGCGCGTGATCAACTTTGCCCGCAATTTTGGTCATCAGACAGCGGTTACGGCAGGCATCGATCATGCCAGCGGGCGTGCCGTCGTTTTGATCGACGCCGATTTGCAAGACCCGCCGGAATTGATCCTCGACATGATCGAGCGCTGGAAGGCGGGGTATGAAGTGGTTTACGCGATCCGCGAAAAACGGATGGGCGAAAGCTGGTTCAAGCTCTTTACAGCGAAAATGTTCTACCGCTTGATCTACCGGATCACCGATGTCGATATTCCGGTTGATACGGGCGATTTTCGCTTGATGGACGAGAAAGTTGTCCAAGTGCTCCGTGCCATGCGCGAACACAACCGCTTTATTCGCGGCATGACGAGTTGGGCGGGATTCAAACAAACGGGTGTGCAGTATGTGCGTCAAGCGCGCCATTGGGGCGAAACCAAATACCCGCTCCGCAAGATGATCCGTTTTGCGCTCGACGCGATCACCAGTTTTTCGTATTTCCCGCTCCAAATCATGGTGTACGTATCTGGCATTTTGGGCGTACTTGCGTTTCTCGCCATTCCCGTTGTCGCGCTGCTTCGTGTGATCTACGGGATGGAATTTTTCGGCGGGCAGGCGACGACGATCGTGCTGGTGCTGCTGATGAGCGCGTTCCAGCTGTTCTTCCTTTTCATTCTGGGGCAGTATGTCGCCCGTGTGTATGACGAAGTGCGCGGTCGTCCGCTGTATGTGGTCGCATCTCGCACGGGCTTCGACGGACTCAGCGGAGTTACGCCGCCCACTGCTGCGCTGACCGCCACACCGGAGGCTGAACGGGTAGGAGAGGTAAGCGAAAAGGATGCATCATGACCGACGACGACATGATGGATGCGGTACAGCGCTATCGTCAGCTTGTGCTGGAATACGAAGCGCTTGATGAGGAAATTGACACGTTCATCCAGTCCCGCGGGGGCAAGACAGAATACGAGATGACCCCGGACGATCTGGCGCATTACAAAGCGTTGGCGCACCGCCGCGATGAAATGATGAACGAACTGCGTATTTTGGAAGCACAACTCAATTTGAATGATGAGGACTCACCGTGATAACCGGACCTACCTTTGAAGAAATGCTGCACCCGAATAAAATCGCGCCGAACGTGCGCGCCAAAGCGTCTGCTGCCCGCCATGATAATCCGCTTGACCCGATCAACCTGTTCAATATCACATGGCGCGATGAACATGACCAGATTTACTACATCGTGCTGCCGAAGGAACTGACGGGAATCGATGCTGAAATCGTCATGTTGTATGCGCGTGAATTCCCATCGGGAAGTCACAAAGTCGGCGCGGCGTATTCGGTCTTGTTGGAAAAAGTCTTGTTCGGTGAAGTTGACCCGAAAGTTCATACGCTCGTGTGGCCCTCGACGGGCAACTACGGGATCGGCGGCGCGTGGGTGGGTGGTCGTATGGGCTGCAACAGCCTTGTCGTGCTGCCGGAAGGTATGAGCCGTGAGCGCTTTGAGCGCATCGAAAGCTACGGCGCGCACGCCATCAAAACTTATGGCTCAGAAAGCAACGTCAAAGAGATTTATGACGAAACGCACCGCTTGCGAAACAGTGACCCGAATATCCGCATCCTCAATCAATTTGAGCAGATGGGGAACTATCGTTTTCACTATCATGTGACCGGAAACACAGTGCTTGAATTGGCGGCTGAACTCCACGCACGCGGGATCGGTAACGGGAAAGCTGCCGCGTTCGTGAGCGCAATGGGCAGCGCCGGAACCATCGCCGCCGGAGATCGCATCAAGCAGGTATTCCCGGATGCGCGCACCGTTGGGCTTGAGCCGGTTCAGTGCCCGACGCTCTATAACAACGGCTACGGCTCACACGATATTCAAGGCATCGGTGATAAACACGTCACATGGATTCACAACGTGTTCAATATGGACGCGATGATGTGCATCGACGACATGGAATCCAAGATGGGTTTGCAGCTTCTTGCTGAACCCGCCGCACGCCGCGTACTGGCGACCCGTTACGGCATCGATGAAGCCGTCGTTGAGCGGTTAGGAACGATATTCGGGATCAGCAGCATTTGTAATATGCTCGGCGCGATCAAGACGGCGAAATTCTATAAGTTCGGCAAAGGTGATGTGATTTACACCATTGCAACGGACGCGCTCGACCGTTATTACTCAGTGATGGGTGACATGGCAGCACGTTTCGGTACACTTGATGAGGCGGCGGCGGTGGGACGTGTGGAAGGCGTTTTTCATGGTGTTCGTACTGACTGGGCACAATTAGGTACACCAGAAGCCCGCCAGCGTTGGCACAATCTGAAGTATTACACGTGGGTCGAACAGCAGGGGAAGTCCGTCGAAGAACTCGACGCTCAGCGCGACCCTGAATGGTGGATTGAGCATCAACAGCGCGTCTCTGCGATTGATGCGCGGTTAAGCGAAGTGCGGCAGGCGGAAATCGCCAAAATCTGAGGCAAAGGGCATGTACCCCGACAGCCGCGTTCTGGTGGGCGTGATCAACCGTAAGCGCGATCTGGATATTCTCCTGAAGGAGCGGTGGTATCGCGTGCCGCAGTCGCGTAAGCCGCTTGGGGTACAAACCGATTATCTTGCGTTCTTCTTGAGCGGCAAAGCTGTTTTGCAAGGCAGACCGCCGGGGGTTTATCTGTATGCCCAGTACAAAGGGGTAGAACTGGCGTATCGCCACCAACTGCTGCCGAATGAGGCATCGCATAAACGCGCCAATACCGTTTACTACAAGATTCAGGTTGGGGATGTTCAGACGAAAACACCCCCGATTCTGAATGTAACCAAACGTCCGATCACGTTTGTTTCGACGACGGGTGATCGGTTCGTGGCGGCGGCGGTCATCGCGGATTTATACAGTGAAGCCGATCAATTTGTGGATCGGCTGGTTGTATCGCTTGAAAAGAACAAGATTCAGGCGTACCGTTCATGGGACGCCGACAAGAAAGATGACCCGTATGCGCCGGGACTCAGTGTTTTGTGCGAATCCGGTCCAGTGTACTTTTCCCCTGAACCCCGCGAGGGAACGCATTTTCTCGACCGGCATCAGGGGGATGATGCAATCTTGAAAGAAATCCTAGATACAATTGCCCGCAACGGCGGCGCGGTGACACTTTCACTGCCAACGTAGGACACAGATCATGCTGATCATTCATGGCAACTTAATCACATATGTAGAAGCGGTGGGTATTCTCCCCGATGGCGCGGTGTACATCAGCGACGGGGTGATCCGCGATGTTGGGACAACTGCCGATTTGATGGCGAAATATCCGGGCGAAGAAACCCTCGACGCGCGCGGGCAGTACGTGATGCCGGGGAATGTGTGTGCACACACCCATTTTTATGGCGCGTATGCGCGCGGCATGGCGATTCCCGGTGAACCGCCGAAGGATTTCCCGCAAATTCTTCGCCGCTTGTGGTGGAATCTCGATAAGGCGCTGGACAGAGACGCAGTACAAGCGAGCGCCCTTGTTTGCCTTGTCGATGCGATCAAGCATGGGACAACCACGCTGTTTGATCATCATGCCAGCCCGAACTTCATTGACGGCAGCCTTGATGTGATCGCGGACGTAGTGGATCGTGCAGGGGTGCGCGCGGTGCTGTGCTACGAAGTCACCGACCGAGACGGAATCGAGA
>JAPKMU010000238.1 GCA_026645745.1 Anaerolineae bacterium
GACATGCAGGCGGTCAACAAGCGAAGGGCTGGCACGTCCGCCGCGCATACCGAGCAAATCCTGCTCGTACACCGCAATCGCCTGCTTCATCTTGTGCTGTGCTTCTTTGAGTATATCCTCGACCATACGCGCTGTTCCTAAACGGTGAACGGGGCGTTCTGGAAAGCCACGCCCCTCGTCGGAGTAAGGTTTTCTTTCATTCTACACGAATTCAGGATGTTTTTCGTATGTGCCTTAAAGATTCGGCTTCTCGGCATGCGCCCACCCATTCCAACCACGTGCCTGCCATGCCGCGTACAGCGCAACCGATCCGACGGTCGCTACGTTTAAGCTGGCAACCGCGCCGCGCATCGGCAGACATAGGAGCATATCGCACGTATCACGCACAAGGCGGCGCATCCCTTCCCCCTCGCTGCCCAAAACGATGCCGAGGCTCATGTTCAAGTCGGTCTTGTCAACGGGCGGCACGTTCGGTCCGATGTCCATCCCCACGAGCCAAATATCCTGCTCCTTGAGGGTTTTCATCGCCTGTGTTAGGTTGGTGACTTGGACGACATGCAGATGTTCGACGGCTCCGCTGGATGCATTCACCACTGCCGGGGTGATCGCCACACCGCGTCGATCCTGCATCACGATCCCGTGTACGCCCACTGCGTCCGCGACGCGCATCAACGAGCCGACGTTCTGCGGGTCTTTGAGCAAGTCCAGCACAAGCAGAAACGGACGTTCGGCGCGACGCTTGGCGAGCGCGAGAATATCTTCAATCGTTGAATACGGATAATCGCTGACACGCATCACCATCCCCTGATGACTCGCGCCATCAGGCACGAGATCATCAAGGATGCGGCGGGGAACGCGCTTGACGTTGACGCTCTTTTCGGCAGCAGTAGCGAGAATATCCGCCGTCGTGCCTTTTTCTTCAATCGTTTCGCTCACAAGGAATTGATCGATCTGCCGCCGTCCGGCGCGCAGAGTCTCCATAATTGCCCAGTGACCGTAAATGAAATCGACCATCTTAGATGCCTTTCAGACCTTAGTTCACCTTCCACACGGTCCCATCGGCGCGATCTTCGAGGATCACGCCTAAGGCGGCGAGTTCATCGCGCAGACGGTCGCTTTCTTTCCAATTTTTCGCCGCACGCGCTTCGGAGCGCAGCTTGATCAACAGTTCGATCAACCCTGCTTCGCGGCTGGCGTTCCCCGCTGCCGAGTCGTCTGTTGCTGGAATGATCCCCAGCACTGCCCCGCCCAGTTGATCATAGGTTTCAGCAATCGCTTTTAGCACGCTTGCGCCGACGGTCGTCCCACTGTTGAGCAGAGCATTCACTTCACGGGTGAGTTCCTGAAGCGCGGCGGTCGCCAGCGGGGTATTAAAGTCGTCGTCCATCGCAGCGGTAAAGTCGGCGCGGGCTTTCTCCACTGCCGCGAGAATAGCGTTTCCGTCATCGGTTTGCGGCGCGGTCGCCAGCGCGCGGCGGGTTAACCGGACGGCATTCATCATACGTTCGTGACCGCGCGCCACCCCTTGAACCGCATCATCGCTGTAGTCAATCGGGCTGGAATAATGCGCGCTCTGCACGAACATGCGGATCACTTCGGGGCGATAGCGTTTCAGCGCATCTTTGATCGTGACGAAGTTGCCGAGCGACTTCCCCATTTTCATACCGTCTACGGTCAAGCTGCCGACGTGCATCCAAAAGCGGGCATAATCGGCATCGTTGGCGCATTCGCTCTGGGCGATCTCGCTTTCGTTGTGCGGGAACATGTTATCAATGCCGCCGCCATGAATATCAAACGTATCCCCAAGATACTTCTTCGCCATCGCCGAGCATTCGATATGCCAACCGGGGAACCCTTCGCCCCAAGGCGAATCCCAGCGGAGGATATGTTCCGGTTCGGCATTCTTCCACAGCGCGAAGTCTTCAGGGTTGCGCTTTTCGCCGCGTATTTCCTCGCGGCTGCCTGCCTGCTGCGCATCAATGCGGCGGTTAGAGAGCTTGCCGTAGTCGGGATCAGTCGTCACATCGAAGTACACACTCCCGTTGACCTCATAGGCGTGACCTTTGCGAATCAACGTTTGGATCATCTTAATCTGTTCAGGAATGTGGGCGCTGGCACGTGGGGAAATATCCGGGCGAATCACACCGAGCGCGTCCATATCCTCAAAAAAGCTGCGTGCATACATCTCAACGATTTGCATCGGCGCGGATTGAGCGCGCAGCGCTTTCTTGATGATCGGATCGGTGCCGTCATCGCGCAGATGCCCAACATCCGTGATGTTCTGGACGTACAAAACGTTGTAGCCGCTGTGACGCAGATACTTGACCACGACATCGAAGGCGATATAGTTCTTCGCGTGCCCGATGTGTGCATAGTCGTAGACGGTCAGTCCGCAGACATACATCCGCACAAAGCCGGGTTCAATCGGCTGGAAAAGCTGTTTTTCGCGTCCGAGTACGTTGAAGATTTGCAGCGCCATAGGGTTTTTCTCGCTGTTTTATACGGTTGATTACGCCAATTTATCGTTAAGCTGATTGTAGCGGATCACCGCCGCGCGGAATAGACCGGGAGAAGACCGCAGATGAACGATTTGAAGCGTGCTTATGTGGATGTGAATACCGACGGAAATTGGGCGCTGTTTGAAGGCGACGGCAGCGAAGACGAACCGATTCTGCTTGCCGTAGGCGATGCCTTTGAACCCGGCGATCCAATCAACGCCGTAATGGACGGGTTGCAAACATGGGCGGACGAAAACGGGTAT
Organism: Anaerolineae bacterium; assembly: GCA_026645745.1. Lineage (GTDB taxonomy): Bacteria > Chloroflexota > Anaerolineae > Aggregatilineales > Phototrophicaceae > Flexifilum. The sequence continues at coordinate 2,762 of JAPKMU010000238.1, forward strand.
ATCATCCTGCCGCCCACCTATTCCAAGAATGACGATGTGAACCTTGACGACTTGTTGAGCGAATAACCAGTAAAACATCAACGCAAAGGCGCAAAGCGGCAAGGGCGCAAAGCTGTTCTCCGCGCCTTCGCGTCATTGCGTTGATGTTCTTTGTCCTTTTCTCTGTGTAACCCTTGTGATTGGCAGCTATGACGATTACACGCAAAGAATGGATACGGGTGATCGGCTTCGCCCTGTTCGCTGCCGCGCTAACGACGCTCCCGTATCTGCTGGCGTGGCAGTCGCAAACGGCAGATCGCGCCTTCAGCGGGGCATTGTTCGGCGTTGAAGATGCGAACAGCTACCTTGCTAAGATGCGCGTGGGCGCTCAAGGGGCGTGGTCATTCAGCCTATTTTACACACCTGAGCCGTCCGACTCGGAAGAATTGATCTTTCTGCCCTATCTCTTGAGTGGGCAAATTATCGGCGCAGTGGTGCAAGACGACGCGGCGCTCCCGACGGCACTCATGATCGGTTATCAGATCATGCGCGTGGTGTTTGGCTTCACGCTGATTCTTGTGATGTACAGCTTTATCGCGCGCTTTCTTGAACATGAGCGGGTGCGTTATAACGCGCTCGTCTTGGCGGCGCTCGGCGGCGGCTTAGGGTGGATCACGCTTTTCATCCCATTCGGGGCGCGTGCTATGCCTGATCTGACGATCCCTGAAGGCTTCTCCTTCTTAATTTTGTACGGCTTGCCTCATCTTGCGTTGGCACGCGCCGCCATGCTCGGCGGCTTGCTTTTGCTCATGCCCGCGCCGCCGCAGCCCGTCGAGATTTACGGCGACGGAATCGCGCCGCCGCTCCGACCCCAGCGCCGTGTGATCTATGCCGGACTTTTGTTCAATCTGGTGGGCTTATGCGTGCCGTTTTATCTGGCGGTGATCTACGTGATTCTCGGTGTATGGGGCTTGACCTGCTGGATAGTCGAGCGGCATTTTCCGTTCGATTTGGCGCGGCGGGCGATCCCAGCGGCGGCGCTGACCGTGCCGCTGTTCGCCTACAATGTGTGGGTGTTTCTACGAAATCCCGCGTTCGCGCAGTGGAGCGCGCAAAACATCCTCACGTCACCGCCAATGTTTGAGTATGTGATCGCATATCTTCCGCTCGGCGCGTTCGCCGCTGTCGCCGGGTTGTGGGCATGGCGGCAGGCACGTGAAGGTGGACAGCACGCCCTCTTGATTGGCTGGTTGATTGCCGTTCCGATCCTTGTGTATCTGCCGATCAATGTGCAGCGGCGCTTGTCAGAAGGCGTGATTGTGCCGCTGGCGATCCTCGCCGCATGGGGGATTCGCCAGCTTGTCTGGCGCGATCAAGTGCGGGACGAACCGCCGCCGCTGGCGACCATTGAAGAGCCGCGTAAACGCCGCGCCTATCAACGCGGGCGCACATTCCGCACCCTGTTGATCATCTTTGCCTTGTGCAGCACAACTGCTGTTTGGATTTCAACGGGAGCGCTGGCAAGCATCCTCCGCAATTCCCCCACGTACCGCGATGGCGCGGAACTGCGCGCGTTCGCGTGGTTGGCGGCGAATGCCGAGCCGGGTTCACGGGTAATCGCGTCGTGGGCGACCGGAAACGCGCTCCCCGTCTATACGGATTTGCGTCCGATGGTCGGATTAGGACCTGAAACGCTGTACGCCGAGTATAAGCAGACATGGATCGAGCTTTATTACACCGGACGGCTTGATTCCGTCGCGCGCGATGCCTTTTACGAACTGCCGTGTACGACACAATGGTTGCGCGATGCCGCACCCATGCCTGAAAACTGCCGCGTGCGCTATATTTTGTGGGGCGAAGCCGAGCGCGCGTTATTTCCGCCGGATGTGACACCGATCTTTCCGTTGGGCGATGATGTCCGGTTAGTGTATGACGATGGGGAGTATCAAATCTTTGAAACCATTGCCCTCGACCGATGAACCGCAGTCTTCTGTGTGGACGCGGATTGAACAGGCACTTCATAAGCCGCTGATACTGGTCATCATCTTAAGCGTTCTGATCGTGGCGTCGATTCGGGCGCTGCAAGTCAACAACACCGACAACTTGTTTCAAAGCCGTGCGAATTGGAATGTATACGCCAATCACCGCTTCCCGCACCAAGACCCCATCGAAATGGAACGCACAGTGTACGGGCATCCGGCACACACCGCTTTTTTGACCGCGCCATTCTTGATGTTTGGCGCGCATCTGGCGGCATTCTTCAACGTTTCCTTCATCATGATTTTGCTGATTGGCGAGAAGCGCGGATGGGCGGCATTGGCGACGATGGCGTTCATCTTTTCGCCGCCGGTGATCTATGTGTTCGCGGCGGTCAATATGCCGGGGGTCACCACCGCGTTGGGGTTGATCTTCTTGCTGGCAGGTAAGCGTTCACCCATGCGCGGGTATGCGTGGGCGATGATGGCATCGCGCCCACAAGACAGCTTACTCACCTTGATGTGGGATGGGCTGCGAGCGGTGTGGCAGCGCGACTGGGGTGCGTTCTTATTCGCCGCCGGTTTAATGCTGCCGACTTTTGTCACGCTGGGGCATTGGCTGTCGATTTTGCCAACATCATCGACTGAATTAGCGATCAATCCGGCGGAGTTTTACACCCTCAGCCTTCCGATCAATATCGGTGTGCTGCCCGCTGTTCTGATCGTCGCGGCGATTGTCGGCTGGCGGCTGACCGTGATCACGCTGGCGAGTGGACGACCGGCAGTTCGTCTGCGCTCGTTAGAGACAATCACGCTGACAGAACGATTCTGGTTGGTTTACGTCGTGTGGCTGCTGCTGATGCCGTATTTCTTGCTGTACGTCTTGTGGGTGATGATGCTGCCGCTGCGCCTGTATAGTCCAGCGCGAACGCTGCTCGCTTTCGTGCTGGTGATGGTCATCGGCGCGTTAACGTTGAGTACAATCGTATACACCGGATCATGGTTTGGTGCGCTGCTGGTGACGCTGGTGTTCGTGTTCTTGACGCCGAAAACAGGGATCACCGAAACAGTGCCGCCGCAAGCAGCTTAACGCAAGCGGCGGCATGTGATCATTCCCATTCAATCGTGCCGGGGGGTTTGCTCGTGATGTCATACGTCACGCGGTTGACGCCGCGAACCTCGTTGACGATGCGGCTGCTCACGTCTGCCAGCAGATCAAACGGCAGACGCGCCCAATCCGCCGTCATAAAATCGTCGGTGGTCACGGCGCGCAGCGCGACCACTTCTTCATAGGTGCGGTTATCGCCCATCACACCGACACTGCGCACCGGAAGCAGCACGACGAAGGCTTGGCTTGTGCCATAACGGAGCAATCCCGCCTTATCAAGCGCTTCGGTGAAGATCGCATCAGCAGCGCGGAGTGTTTCCAGCCGCTCCCATGTGATTTCGCCCAAACAGCGGACGGCTAGACCGGGACCGGGGAACGGCTGCCGCCACACAATCGAATCGGGCAAGCCTAACGCAGTCCCTACGGCGCGCACTTCATCCTTGAATAAGTCACGGAGCGGCTCGATTAACTCAAAAGTGAGATCGGGCGGCAGTCCGCCCACGTTGTGATGCTTCTTGATCGTCTTGGCGGTTTTGCTGCCTGCGCCGCTTTCGATGACATCGGGGTAAATCGTTCCCTGAGCGAGAAAACGCACGCCTTCGGCGCTCAATTGGCGGGCTTCGTCGCTGAACACATCGATAAACAGCTTACCGATGATTTCGCGCTTGCGCTCCGGTTCGGTGATTCCTGCCAGCGCACTCAAAAAGCCTTCGGTCGCATCCACGGCGCGCAGGGTAATTCCTTGCTCATCCCGAAAAACGCGGACGACCTGCTCCGGTTCACCTTTGCGGAGCATACCGGTATTCACAAACACACACGTGAGTTGATCACCGATGGCACGGTGCAGCAGTGCCGACGCGACTGCCGAATCCACGCCGCCGCTCAAGGCAAGCAGCACACGATCCGATCCGACACGGGCGCGAATGGACTCGACCGCCGACTCGATAAACGATTCGGGCGACCAATTCGGTTTGCAGCCGCAGACCTCGAACAAGAAGTTGCGAAGAAGCTGCGCACCATCAGGCGTATGGACAACTTCAGGGTGAAACTGAACCCCATAACGGCGCTTTTCGACATCGCCCATCGCGGCGAACGGCGATCCATGTGAACTCGCCAGTCCGATAAATCCTGCGGGCGGTTGTTCGATCCGGTCGCCGTGCGACATCCAAACATTCAGATGATGGTGCATGCCGTGAAAGAGTGGATTTTCGACTTCAACACTGATCCGCGCCGCGCCGTATTCACGGGACGTACCCGCCGCGACTCTGCCGCCGAGCGCATGAGTGATTGCCTGCATCCCGTAGCAGATTCCGAGCAGCGGCAGAGCGTCCGCGATCAAGTAGGCGGGGAGCTGCGGCGCATCGACTTCGTAAATTGAGTTGGGTCCGCCGGAGAGGATCACACCGCGCGGTTGATGCTGATTCAAACGATCAGACGTGACATTGTGCGGCAGCACTTCGGCATACACACCCTGCTCACGCACACGGCGGGCGATCAACTGGGTGTACTGCGAACCGTAATCAAGGATGGCAATGCCACCCTGCCGGGGATCGGTCATCGCTGCTCCGCAAACTCGATCTTGCCGTCCTTACGGTCTTCCATTCCGGTGATCGTCGCCAGCGCGTGTATAGGCGCATTGATTCCGGCTTTCTGCACCAGCGCCCGCCCACCTTCAAACGACTTTTCGACCACGACACCCACGCCCGCAACCCGCGACTGGGCGCTTTCGACCATGCGCGCCAGTGCCATGAGCGTTTTCCCGGTCGCCAAGAAGTCATCAATAATCAACACATCTTGATCCGGCGGCAGAAATTCAGCGCTGACGAGGATATTCACATCCATGCCTTTGGTGTGGCTTGGCGCGGTTTCAAGGAATACAGGACCCGCCATCGTGATCGGCTTGATTTTGCGGGCATACACGACGGGAACGCCCATCGCCAAGCCGGTCATCAGTGCCGGAGCGATACCAGAGATTTCGACAGTGAGGATGCGAGTCACCGGAATGCCGCGAAACAGATCCGCCATCGCCTGCCCCATGCGGAGCATCATATCCGGGTAAATCTGATGATTCAGGATGCTGTCGATCTTGAGAATACCGCTGCCGAGGTTGCGCCCTTCGCGCACAATTCGTTGTTTCAGTTCGTCCATGTTCGCTCTACTGCGGAGTCCGTCCGCCCTGTTCTTCGTACAAGTCAGCAAAAAGAAGCTCATATGAGCCGGGGGTGAAACGGCGTAGTTCGCGTCCGGCTTCTTGTCCGGCGTCCGACATCATCGCCGCCTGCATGGTGAGAAAATCGCTGAAATACACCTCAAGGATGCGGTGATAATCGGTCGCACCCAGAGGGCTGCCCATAATATCCACCACCTGCCGCCGCTGAATATTCGGCATCCGTTCGATCAAGTGGAGAAAATCTGCGTAGGTGATCCCAAATGAAACAGGATCATGCGGGGTACGAAAAATGACCATCAATTTGACCATGCCAAGTCCTGCATTGGTAAGCTGAACGGTGGCTATTCTATCACGCTGGACTTGAGCGAGCGCTAATCTTCGTAAATCACCGCGCCGTTCCGCTTGACGACGATGTTATAGCGAGTGCTCAACCAGCCTTTTGCCCGCGTATTGATCTCGTATTCGGTCGGCTGTCCGTCTTCGGGAACAATGAAGCGCGTCGTTAAGCCCCATACTGTTGGTTGGCTCTCCTTAAGTTCGCCGTCATAGTGGATTGACTGCTTGACGCCGAGCGGCGCGGTATCCACGCGGATCGTATGATCGTTGACCTTGAGT
>JAPKMU010000239.1 GCA_026645745.1 Anaerolineae bacterium
AGGCGCTTGCGCCCTGACGAAGGCGAGGAAATGGGGCAGACCTTCGGCGATGCTGCTGGAATGAAGAATATCCATCAAGCCCGTTTCAGAGACGATGGTCAGCGAAACGAAGACTTCACCGGAGGACACCGGCGAGCCAGCGCGTACCGCGCTGGATGACTTGAGGAAAATGCTCCCCATCACGGTTTCGGGTTCGATCCACTCTTGCGGATAGAGAAGCGAAATACCGGTAATGCTGTCCACTAACCGCGTCATGCCGCCGGACGGCTGTGCGTCACCTTCGGATTGATAGGCGCTGACTTCTTGCATCGCAAACACGCTGGTGTGCCCAAATGTGAACACAGCAGCGAGGCATAGAATGATGAAGGACAACTGTAGACGTTTCAAGTTCAACTGGGACGAGTGCATTCTGAGTGACCGTCTTTCCGCAATACGCGCGTTGCAAAGCTCTTAATCATTATCATGTGGTTGTGTTTCACCCAAGAATTAAGGATTCGTTCATTGTGTTTAAATGTGATTTTTCGCATACAGAGCGTGGTGTCATCAAGCACACGCACGCGGTAAAATCCGCAGAAATTTGACTATGACTTAAAAAGGTGATTTTCGATGACGCCGTATATTCTCGCGCTTGATCAGGGAACAACTTCCTCGCGGGCGATTCTGTTCGATCACGATGGGCGAAGTGCTGCCAGCGCGCAGGCAGAATTTCCGCAAGTTTACCCCAAACCCGGCTGGGTTGAACACAACCCGCGACAAATTTGGGAATCGCAGCTTGCGGTCGCGCAGCGTGCCGCCGCGCATGTACCGATTGACCAGATCGCCGCGATTGGGATCACCAACCAGCGCGAAACGACGCTGCTGTGGAATCGCACAACAGGCGAACCCGTCTACAACGCGATTGTGTGGCAGTGCCGCCGTACCGCGCCGATGTGCGAACAATTGAAAGCAGAAGGTTTTGATCAGGTGATCGCCGCGAAAACCGGGCTGGTCACGGATGCGTACTTCAGCGGAACAAAAGTCGCATGGCTGTTGGAAAATGTCCCCGGCGCACGCGAACAGGCAGAACGCGGCGAACTCGCGTTTGGCACTGTTGACACTTATTTGATCTGGAAACTGACGGGCGGACGACTGCATATCACCGATGTGAGCAATGCCAGCCGCACGCTGTTATACAACATTCGCACCGGGGAATGGGAGGATCAAATTTTGGCGCGGCTGAATATCCCGCGCGCGATTCTGCCTCAGGTGATGCCGAGCAGCGCGATCTACGGCGAAACTGACCCGGCAATCTTCGGGCGGGCGATCCCGATTGGGGGCATCGCAGGCGATCAGCAGGCGGCGACGTTTGGTCAAGCGTGCTTGCAGCCGGGGATGGCGAAAAATACCTACGGCACAGGCTGTTTTATGCTGATGAATACAGGCGTTGAGGCTGTGCCTTCAAAAAATCGACTGCTCACGACGGTTGGCTGGAAGATCGGCGCGGAGGACACCCGTTATGCGCTCGAAGGCAGCGTCTTTATCGCAGGGGCGGCGGTGCAGTGGCTTCGGGATGAATTGGGGCTGGTCAAACATGCGTCGGAAACCGAAGCGCTGGCGCAGTCGATCCCGGATACAGGCGGCGTGGTCGTCGTTCCGGCATTCGTCGGCTTGGGTGCGCCGTATTGGGACGGCTTCGCACGCGGCACGATCACCGGGCTGACACGCGGATCAGGACGGGCGCAGATCGTCCGCGCTACGCTGGAAAGTGTCGCCTATCAAACGCGGGATGTGGTCGAAGCGATGGGCGCGGATTCGGGAATCGCGCTGCAAACGCTCCGCGTGGATGGCGGCATGGTGGCGAACAACTTCTTGATGCAGTTTCAGGCGGATATTCTCGGCGTGCCGGTCGAACGTCCTGCCGTCACCGAGACAACAGCGCTCGGCGCGGCGTATTTGGCGGGGTTGGCGTGCGGCTTCTGGTCATCCCAAGCCGAGATCGCGGCGCAGTGGGGGGTTGAACAGCGCTTTGAACCGCACATGAGCGTTGACCAACGAGAAACGCTTTATGCCGCGTGGAAGGCGGCGGTCAAGCGGACACTGACATAAAAGGATTCGCAATGATGCAAACGCCGCGCACGATCTTCATCTCGTATCGTCGAAGCGATCATCCGGATTTTGCCGCCCGCATCCGTGACTGGTTGATCACCCGCTACGGGCGCGAACACGTTTTTATGGATTTTGACAGCATCCCGCCGTTTGTCGCCTTTGCGGATTTTATCAAAGAGCGCATCGCGCAATCGGATGTGGTGCTGGTGCTCATTGGACCAGAATGGCTTTCACTGCTGCGCGAAAAAGCAGCCCATGTAGAGGATTACATCGCGCTCGAACTGGAAACAGCCCTCGCACTCGGCAAACGTGTCGCGCCGCTGTTGATCAAAGGTGCGTCAATGCCGTCACCCGCCGACTTGCCCGCTTCGCTTCAGCCGATCACACAAATCAACGCCGCAGTGGTGGAAGATGGTAAAGCGTTCTACAACCAGATCGAAGCTGTGATTGCCGCGCTAGAAACGCGCGCATCAGAGCCGAAACCGGACTCATTCGGGAATTCTGCCACGCTGGATCAGACGAAAACATGGCGGCGCATGACCGATCCCGACTTGATCAAGTCCGCCAACCGCGAAATGATCGCCCGGATGGAAGATGGAGATTACGAAAGCGTTGCGGGCGGATACTTGACGTATTCATCAAATAAGCCTTGGCTCTTAAGAGGGAAATGGTCGATACAAGCGTTTTATTACCACGCGGGTCAGGCATATGAACTGCTTGGGCAGTTTGAAGAAGCTGAGGATGCCTACGACAGCTTTAGCAGAAATTACGATGTCAAAACTGCCAGTGATGATAGGCGTTATATCCTTGAGCGGTTGAAGATCGTTCAGGAGAAGATCAAAGCGATGGAAGAAGCGAAGAAAGCTGAACGTCGCGGTAAGCGCTGGCGGTTGTTCTAGCGCTGGGACAGGGTATGCCCTGTCCCCTACTCCGGTTTGATCGCCACAAGCTGCGAGACGCCGTTGTTATCCCGGTTGCGCAGCAGATTCCAATCGGCAAAACTGCCCGAAAGCTCACCCACATCTGCTACATCATCGCGCGACAGACTGGTATCCGAATCCATGCCGAGATGATGGGTATTCCATGTCTCGTAGATGATGCGCCCACCCGGTTTGACGATTGCGCGCAGATACGGGAGCATCACCCGCCGAAAGTAGCGAAAGATGCACACCAGATCATAACCGGTGCGGTCGAGCTTGCCCTCAAAAACTGCCGTATCCAAGTCCATTTGCAGATAGTTCGCGCGCCGTATCGAGCGCTGCGCCGCGTTGGACTGCGCTACCATTAAGCCCACCCGGCTGATGTCCACCAGATCAACCGTATAGCCTTGTGTCGCCAACCATAAACCGTTCTGCCCCACCCCACACGCGAGATCAAGCGCCAGCGGCGGTGGTTCGGTCACGGCGACGGGCGGCGTATACATGAACAACAGCGGATCAGGATCAGGGTATGGGATGCCGCTGCCGCTCATGTGGCGATATACCGCGTCCCAATGGGCGCGATCCGGCACAGCCATGATCTATCCTTTTCCCCCGTAAACCGGCGTGTAGTCGAGCGCATTCGGCACGGCATCCAGCGCCGCTTGATCTCCCGGCAGGCGGGCAGCGTTCGGGAAACGTTGAAAGCGGCGCGAAAGCGCATAAGCATCGCGGATTTCTAAAAAGTCGAGCGTGTACCATGCTTCTGGCAGCGTCAAGCAAGCGGCAGTCGCGCGCACACGTTTTCCGGCGGCAGTGTTCCAATCAGGCGCGGACGATTTGAGCACGTCCGCCGCATTCGCCGGAGCGCCGCCGAGCTTGCCCATCACATTCGCGCTTAAGCGCTTGATCAGCTTTTGCGCCTGTTCTTCATCCACCCCTTCCGCCAGCGTCTTGACATCCTCCGGCAGCATCGTGAGCACAGTCGGCGAAATCGACATTTCTGGCGATCCCGATTCGTTCAGTGCCAGTGCTGATGCGAGATCATCCGGTGTGACGCCGGGTTTCAGGTAAGGAATCAGCGCGGTGCGCGGGTCGGCGGGTTCGCCGTACTCCCACACCTCGATCAGTGCCGAGTCCGGTGAACTCGTGGGTTCTTCCATGCCGAGCAAAAGCGCGGTCGAAAACGGCTCCGCGCCGAAGATCGTCTGCGCAAGCCCGACTTTTGCCGTAAACGATTCTTCGTCGGATGCGCCGACAACGGCGATCCAGTTTCCCATTCGCGGTGTAACGAATACTTTGATCGCTGACGGATAAGCACGTCCGGGGATCAACCCGAACGGGTCATACAGCGTGTACCCCATTGCCGTGAGCGATTCGCGCAGACGGTCTGCCGCGATCTGCTCAATGGGCAGCGTGTCATCAGCGAAGGGTAAGAAGAGGCTGCACCAACGTGCCATGTCCATCCCTTTGATCTAAAGCGCTGTTAGCGCTCCGGGCGATGTAACAGATGATGCTGCTTACATCAATAAAGCCGAGTTCGCGGCACAAACGGCGGTCATCTTCGGTTTCCCCCGGTGCGAACACGAGATCGCAGCCGCGCGCCAAAGCCGCTCTCAAAACTGCCGCCAAAAGCGCCCGCATCCGTTCCGGTGTGCGCGCTTCTTTCATCATTGCCAGCGCGACGAGATGCGCGCTTTTGTTTGACTCTTGAACGCTCAACCGCGCCACACCTATGGGGAAGTTGTGCCGCATCATGAGCAGATCAATGTGTTTGCCCAGCAAGAGCGCCGCCATATCACGCCCGACGACGAGCGGCTCAACGCCAAGCGTCAGCACATCATAAAAGGCGTTGCGCCACACATACCACCACATTTCGATCCCGCGTTGATCCGCGATCATCTGAATCTGCACACCTGCCGTATTCGCGCCGCTTGAGGCGGGCGGGAGCATCGTATCCGCTCCGCTGGCACGGTAGATCATCAGCGGCGTTTCGCGTTCCAGTTCTAAACCGAGATCAAGCAGGGTTTTGGCGAACAGCGGCGGGAACAACCCCTCAACATACTGTACGCGCGGCGTTCTCCCCAATGCCCGCAGCCGATCCAATCCCTGTTTGACGTATTGACCACTCACCCATGCCGTGTTACGTCGCGGCGTCACATAATTGAAATCGGGCAGGGGGTTGATCGGGTGATGGACGACATCAACGACGCTGATGGTTTCGCGGTAAGCGCCCAAGTCTTGATGTGCCAACAAAAGATGCTCATGAACTTGGCGCAGCATCTGACGCGATTCGCGGATTGCGGACTCATCCATCATGCCCCACGACTCCCCTTGTGCAGCGTTGATCCCCGAATGGGATACGCTGGAACATCCACTCTCTATCCATTATAGTTAATGTCAGGATAGGTGTTACGTTGTTCATAATTGTAACTGAATTGACGTGGATAAAAGAATGAAAATCTATACCCGAACGGGTGACGATGGAACGACCAGCCTTTTCAGCGGTGGGCGGGTTTCAAAACACCATCTGCGTGTCGAGAGTTATGGCACGGTCGATGAACTCAACAGCGTGCTGGGTGCGGCGCGTGCGCTCGGCGTGTCCTCAGGGGCGGAGTCTTACCTGACGAAGGTTCAGAATCAACTGTTTCATCTCGGCGCAGATTTGGCAACTCCGCTCGATGCGCCTACGTCGTATGTGGTGCGCATCACCAGCGCCGACATCACATGGTTAGAAAGTAGTATAGACGCGATGACGGATGATCTGCCCCCGCTCAAGGCATTTATTCTTCCCGGCGGCTCCCCCGGTGGGGCGATGATCCATGTTGGGCGGACGGTGTGCCGCCGCGCCGAACGGTGGATCACTGCGCTCGCAGATATGGAAATACTCGGTGATGCCGTCCTGCCCTACATCAACCGCTTGAGCGACTTTCTATTCACGCTGGCGCGGTGGGAGAATCTGCAAGCGAACATCCCGGAAGAAAAATGGCAGGTGAAGCCGGAGTAAAGTTGGTTCTACCAGATTGGGTGGTTTTCTTTCACCTCCCCCAGCCCCCTCTCCATCGCAAGCGATAGAGAGGAGCAGTACATCAAGCGAGAAGTGTCCTCCCGTAAAGCGCGGGCTGTGTCGGTTCGCAGTGGTTCTTGCCAGCTCACCTGATCGCGCGCATACTGGTTTTCATCGACAGCGCTTTAGGGGGGGAAGTATGGCGCAGATTCACAGCATCGTTCACACACCGGAAGACAGTCCGCGACATTCACCGGATGCTTTCGTCCGTGTGCCGCTTCAGGAGGCGGCACTCGTGATCGATTACGGTATTTACGGCGACCGCAAAGGCGGAAGCCCTAACCGTCAGCTCAACATCATGAGCCGTGAGACGCTCGATGCGCTCGGCACGCAGGGACTCAAAACCGCGCCGGGGGAGATGGGGGAACAAATCGTGATCGACGGTTTTGACGTGGCAGACCTCAATCCGGGGGATCGGGTGCAGTTGGGGGATGCGGTGATCGAAGTCGTCAGCTTCCGCAACGGCTGTGATCGCTTTCAGCACATTCAGGCAGTTGATCCCAAAACGCTGACGCGCAAACTCGGCATTATGGCGCGCGTCGTCGAAGGCGGCGCGATCCGTGTTGGCGCACCTGTGAGAGTCGTCGCAACCCAATCGCAGTGATCTGCTCCATCGTAAATCTCAAGGGTCACGGGGCGAGGAGCTTGTCTGCATGGCTCAAGGCGATCTTGAGCAGTGCCGTGATCTCCTCTGCCACCGCGACCAGCGGCTCAGGACTGCGGTAGGTTCGGCATAACAAAATCCCGCCTTCTATTGCCGCGAGAATCAGCATCGCCAAACGCTCTGCGCGCCCTGATTCGATTCCCGCTTCGACCATCCGGTCGCGGAATGCCTGCCGCCACAACTCATAGATTCGCTCACATTCCTCCCGCAGTCGATCGCGCTGTGACGACGCAACCTCCATCGCCACAATCGTGATTGCGCCCCCTGCTTGATACGCCGATGCTTCGATGCCTGCCGCTAGATCCATCATGAAATCACGCATCACCTGAACCAGATCATGCGAGATGGTCAACTGCGCCTTGATCCGCTGGTGCGCCACATCTCCCGCGCGGTTGAGGGCGGCTGCAACCAATTCTTCTTTGCCGCCGGGGAAGTAATGATACAGCGACCCTTTTGGACTGCCGCTCTCACGGATGATCTCATTGAGTCCTGTTGCATGATAGCCTTGCAGTTCAAGTAGGGTACAGGTGGTCTCAATGATTTGATCGCGCGCTGCTGTCATAACGCCCCCAGATGAAATAATATTGGAATGAACTTACTGTAACAGCAGAATGCACGTTTTTACATTGTGATCATAGACAAAAATGCCGCTGATCTGCGAACAGATCAGCGGCATTGGTGACGCTAACTGAAGCGTTATTCGTGCTTCGACTTCTCGCCGTTACGCCCGCCGATGAACAAATACACGCCAACGCCGATCAACGCGAGCGGGATCAACCACTGCGCAAAACCGGCATCCCCCGCGAAGATGAACAGTTCAAAGAACGCCGCCATCGCAAGGAACACGATCCCGAACGAAAGCGCCAGCCCGCGCCCCGCCCGAATCTGACTTTCTTGCCCCGTCTTGCTGCCGCTCAACATCAGCGCAACGCCAACAAACGCCGGAATCAGCGCCCACACATACGCCCACGATTCCCATTTATCGGTGAGATTTTGAAACAGCAGGATTGCGCCGATCCCCGTGACAATCGTACCGGGGAAGAAGAATCCCACCGCGTTTTGATCGCCGAAAAATGCCAATCCTAAAAATAACAGACCCGGCAGCACAATCAGCAGGGGCCACGCCGTACCGAATAACCAGCCGATCCCGCCGCTGAGCTGCGCGACCAAAAACAGAACGCCCAAACCGATCAAGATGAGTGCAGGAATAGTGCGCGAATTTGAGTTTGAATGGTACTGCATGATGTTTCCCCCTTATGGGTCACGGTTGTTTCTTTGTATCTTTACGCAGCCATTCAGAAATTCGTTGCAGGGTTGTCGAAATTCTTTGCAGCTTTTTTCTGATCGCATCATCATTATAGGGGTATGGAGGTTCATCATGAGCTTATCGGAAAACCCGATCTGCCCGGTTTGCGGCGGCACAGCGCATGAATGGGGCGTCGCAGAAGTTGAATACGAAGATTCGATTGGTGAATACGCGCGCGTCCAAAAGAAACGTGCGGCGCTCTATTTCGGCATACCCTTCGTCCACATCGTCATGAAGAACCGCATGTTGGGAAAACCGGCGAGGACACGCATTCCAAGCGTCCACAAAACACCCATTCAGGCGCGGCGCTGTAAGACCTGCGGATTCCTTGCCTTCTTCGCCAACCCACCTGTTGAAGATGACGAAGTTGATGACACGGAGGACTCACGACCATGATCGACCTGTACACTCCCCTCTCTATTGCAAGCCAATAGCTGAGGGGGTGACAGCAAATCCTCACCCCGTCGCACCTTCGGTGCGCCACCCCTCTCCATCGCAAGCGATAGAGAGGGGAAAACAAAGGCAGTGCTTTTCAACCCCTCTCTAAACAACGTTT
>JAPKMU010000023.1 GCA_026645745.1 Anaerolineae bacterium
CGCCTCCCCAGTGCGGGGAGGCGTTTATTTTTGCGGTAGAATAGGGACGATAGGATGACGGAGGGGGACTTGCATACGGAACATCACGATCACCGTGCCGACCACGCGGCACTGTGGCTCAAAACCGCGATCTTGATCGGATTGGGCGGGTACTTCGTCTATTTGATCACGACCGGAAACTTGACGAATTATATCAATGAGCGCTTTGTCTGGTTGAGTTATGTCGCGGCGGCGATCTTCCTGCTGCTCGGCATCTATTCGCTGATCCTCGCGGTGCGCGCTTTGCGCGACCACGATGCGCTGCATGAAGCACTTGAGCATTCCCATGATGATCACGGACATGAGCACGGCATTTCGTGGAGCGCGCTGGCGGTGATCGCCATCCCGCTGCTGATCGGCACGCTGATCCCGTCGCGTCCGCTTGGCGCGGAGGCAGTCAACGGGGCACTGAGCACCAGCGCATCCGTTGGAGAAATGGTCACGTTCACCAAACAACCGCTTGATCGCAACGTGCTCGATTGGCTTCGCTATTTTGGTTCGCTCACCGAATACTCCGAAACGAACGGGCAGCCCGCCGACGTGATCGGCTTTGTGTATGTCGAGCCGACTTTCCCTGAAAACACCTTTATGCTGGCGCGTTTTACCGTTAGCTGCTGCGTTGCCGACGCTTCGGCAATCGGACTGCCGACGTTTTACACCAGTGCCGAACCGCCCGAACAAGGGGAATGGGTGCGCGTACAGGGGTCGTTTACCGTCGGGGAGTTTCGTGGGGACACCCTGCCAATTTTGCAGGCTGAAAGCCTCGAAGTGGTCGAACAACCGGAGCATCCATACCTCTACCCATGACCGCCCTTCGCTCGAATATTCATTTCACTCCCTTTGACCGTACCGTGTGGATCGTGATCGCGCTGGTGACCGGCTTGATCATCGGCACGGTTACGCTCGGTGACCGTATCGGCGTGACAATCGAGCGCGTATCGCCGCTTGGTGAAGCGCGTTCAACCAGCGGGATCGGCGTCACGTTCAGCGAATCCATGAACCGTGAGAGCGTAAGCGAACGCTTTACGATCACACCGCAGATCAGCGGGGAATTCACATGGAGCGGCAGCACGCTCACGTTTTTACCGGATCATGCCCTGCCACCGGGGGAATCCTACACGGTTGAGATCGGGCGCGGCGCGCAGTCGGAAAGCGGGCGTGAACTGCTGGCAGCGGTTCAGTTTGCGTTCACCGTGCGCACGCCGCGCGTCGCGTATCTGTTTCCGGCGGACGACGTGCCGCAAAATATCTGGGCGGTTAATCCCGCAAACCCGGATCAAGCAGCGCAGCTTACGTTTAGCCCGACCGGGATTTACGATTATGCCGTCAGCCCGGATGGATCTCAGATTGCGTTTAGCGAACGTTCGACCGACGGCACATCTAACATTAAACTGATCGATCTCGATACTGGGGCGCTCAGTCAAGTGACCAACTGTCCGGATGCGTCGTGTACGACTCCCGTATGGCGACCTGACGGGCAGGTGATCGCTTATGAGCGGGTGGAATTCAACAGCAGTTTGGAAGTCGGCAGAAGCCCAACCCGCGTTTGGCTGCTTGATCTCACCGTTACGCCGCCTTCTACGCGTCCGCTGTTTGAAGAGTCGCAGCTTTTGAGCTACAACGCGCAGTGGAGCGCCGACGGCAACCGGATTGCGGTATTCGATAGCTCAAGCGTGGCGATACTGGTGTACGATTTCACTACGGGCGAGATCACTGCCGTGCCGAGCCGCAGCGGAACGAGCGGCGCACTATCCCCCGATGGGACGCGGCTGATTTTTCCCGATGTCCCGCCCATCGAAGAAGGGCAGAACGTCAGCCAATATTTGCGCTTGGTCGATCTGGTGTCTCAAGAATTGAGTTATATCAGCACGCCGGACGATCCGGTTGAGGATGATCAAGCACGCTGGTCGCCGAATGGCGAATGGCTGGCGATCACGCGGCGCTACACCGATGATCGCTACACACGCGGCTATCAGTTGTATTTGGTTGATCCCGATTCACCTACGGATGTGCAGCCGCTTACGGGCGATCCATCGTATGCGGACGGCGTGTATTATTGGGATGCAACCGGCACGCAGATCGTGATCCAGCGGCTGCGCTTGCTGGATGAGAACGGGCAACCGGATAATCTCGCCCGCCCGGAGATTTGGACGCTTGATGTGGCAAGCGGGGCGCTCACGCAGATCGCCGTGAATGCTTACCTGCCGCGCTGGGTGCCGTAAAGAAGGATGAACCTATGACCCTCCCCTCTCCCGCGCCGAAACGCGGATCGAATTTATGGATCTTCTTGATCATCCCCGCGTTGGGCATCATCGCGGCGGTGATCGTGCTCTCCAGCGCCAACAGCGGCGGATCGGCGGCGGTGGAAACGCCCGCCCCGGTCGAAGTCACGCCTGCTGCTCGCGCCACACTGCCGCAAGTGATCGATGCGCCCGTGATCGATTTCTCGCTCCCCAAGCTAACGGGCGACGGAACGATCTCGCTGACCAGCCTTGAGGGGCGAATCGTGTTCCTCAACTTCTGGGCGACATGGTGCGCGCCGTGTGAGCGCGAACTGCCAACATTCCAGCAGTTCACGCGCGATCATGCCGCGCCGGATGATCCGATCATCCTCACGGTGAATTACGGGCAGGATGCCGAAACGATTGTGCCTTACTTGGAAGGCTTAGGGATCACCGACTTGAATGTGCTGCTCGACGTAACGCAAGAAGTTTCTGACAGCTACGGCGTATTCAACCTGCCAACGACATTTGTGATTGATCAACGGGGGATCGTTCGCTCACCCGTGTATGGCGAAATGACCCGCGAACTGCTCGATTCGTATATCGCGGAACTGGAGCAATCATGACGATTTCGCGCGCGTTCACGTATTACTTGTCTGATCCCGATTGGGTCACGAAGCTGCTGATCATGATGATCGTGACGGGCATCAGCTTCACCACATCGCCGCTCTTGATCGGCGCGTTGGGGATGGCGCTTCTATTCGGGTATCAAAGCGCGTTGATTCGGAACGTGCGCGCGAACTTCGTCCCACCCCTCCCGCACTGGCGCGATCTCGGCGGCATGTTGATGGAAGGGCTGCCCGTCTTAATCGCTTATGTCGTGTACAACTTGCCGAATCTGTTCATGGGCGCGTTTACATGGCTGGTGACGACGCTTTCCGCCGATACGAATATCGTCAGCGGCGGAGTGAGCCTCGTCGTCGCATGCTGTTTGTTCCCGCTGATCCTACTCTTAAATCTCGTGCTGCTGCCGATGTTCACGATTGCGCAGGGGCGTTATGCCGAAACGCGCCGCTTCAACGAGTTTTACCAATTCGGCACACTGTTCGATAAGTTCCGCACCCGCTTTGACGCGATCAGCCAGTGGTGGATCGGGATGATCCTCGCGTATATCCTGTTTACGTTCTTGAGCGTCACCGTGATCGGGATTCCAGTCGTGCTGGCGCTGATCGTACCGATCACCGGAGCGCTGGCGGGAATGCTCCACGCAGCGGCGTATGAAACGCCAGAAAAAGCGAAAAGCCGGTGACGATGCGCTTTTTTGTGCTTTTTATTCACCTTCGCGCATAAAGCTCCCCGTCATCATTCAAACGGGCGTAGCGCTGCTGTGCGGCGATTTCTTCGTCTGCCGCGTCATCGAGCGCATACGCCGCGCGTGCCTGTTCTTCGCGCTTGATCTTCGCATCCTGCCGCGCAGCTTCTTCACGCGCCGCCGCCATCATCTCCCGATGTTCGATGGCATTCCGCCAGATTGCGCCGGTCGAAAGCGCCGCACCGATGATCAAGCCGATGATCAACCCGGCGACGATGTACTGCCAGTCACCGCCTACGAATTCCCACTGCTCCCGAACTTGGTTGATGGTCTGAATCGCACCTTCGCCCAGCGGAATATCGTATGTATACGGTACAAAAACTCGCACGGTCAAACTGTTCAAAAGCCCCGTAATCGATACGACGACCGCTGCCCATACCCCTAACGTTGCAATCGCTCGTTCGCGCATTCGTCACCCTCCTGAAAAGTACATGCGTTTATTCTTCAATACGCACGCGATGCACGATGCGTTGCGGTTAAGAGTCCTAGAAAAGATTAGCGCTCTTTTAACTCGACACACGGGCGGAAATCGCTATAGTAGAAGCGTATTCAGTATTCAGGGCGCTATGAAACCGAACCTCAGCAAAACGCAGCGCAAAGCACTCATCTTCGCGCACGATCTGATGCGCGGTCGTATCGAAGGCTCGTCTTTTCTGCCGTATGTGCGAGGGACAACCCTTCCCCTTTCTGATGGTCGCGTGTGGCATTTGCGGCGGCACTGGATCGAACCGGATCGTGATCCACTGCGCCCATATTTGAGTGAGGATATTTTTTCAACGTTGGTGATGGGCGGTTGTATGGAAGAACGCCTCGCCACGCCCGATCATGTGTGGGTATATCGCATCACCCGCGACGGGTGCGACGCAATTGGGCGGGTCTATCCTCCGACTGCCGAATCCGCCGAAAACATAAGCGACCGCATGATTCGCCGCCGTCTGATCGAACTCAACGAACGCGCCGAACTCAGCCGCCGCCGGGGGAATGCGTTCATTCAGCGAACGGCAAACAACAGCGACGGAAAATCTGCGAAGCAAAGCGCGTTCAATTATCAAGCGCGCAAGCGCTAAAAAACCTACCCCTGTCACACAGTCAGGGGTAGGTAAAAACAATGATGACGCAAATGATTGCCTAGAGCTTACGCGCCGCTAAAGAAAGCATCGGGCTGATGTTCTCTGTGCCGTCGTCCGCACGCACGGCGATCCCGCCGCGCTCGGCATCTTGCCATGAATAGAAGGCGCGCACGCCCTTCCCAAATGATTCTTTGATCCCGCGCACGAGTAAACGCGGGTCGCCTGTATGCGTGAGCACGACAAAGCGCTCTCCGTCGATGCCGACGAAATCATGCTCCGTGCCGCGTTCCCCCACGACATCATGAATTGAACGCGCCGCGAATTCCAACACTTGGTTTGCTGTGATGAATCCGTATACATCGCGGAACAAATCATAACCGTCGATACGGAACAACAGCGCATGATACGGCTGACGCTCGTAGCGGCGGCGCTCCAGTTCCTCGTTGATCAGCCGACCGGAAGGAAGCCCGGTGCGCGGTTCGTGAAGCTGCTCACGGGTGGCGCGGCTGATTGATCCTTGTACACGGAGGCGCAGTTCTTCCACGTCAAACGGTTTGGTGATGTAATCGTCCGCGCCCATTTCCAACCCGTGAATCTTGTACGCGGCTTCGTCGCGCTGCGTGAGGAAGATCACCGGAATATAGCGCGTGAACGCGGTCGAACGAATCCCATGAAAGATCGTGTAGCCGTCCATATCGGGCAGCATCACGTCCAACAGGATCAAATGCGGAAACTTGACCCGCGCCATTTCAACGCCTGCCTTGCCTGTATCAGCGTGGAGTACGTCATAATGGTGCGTGCTGAAATACATGCGGAGCATGTCCGCTACATCAAAGTCATCTTCAATTAGAAGCAGCCGCTTGTTCACCATGCCCCTTTCCGTTAATCGTCCCCGTCCAAAATTGCGCCAACGCGGAACTGTTCACCGTCAGTATCGGCGGCGTTTCGCAGCGATTCGAGGAGAGGGAGTGTTTCACCCGCTTGATCCGCTCGGAATACGTTCGACACGGGCAGAACGCTGGCGGTCGGAGGAATGTGCGAGGTATCGACCTCTTGCAGCAGGCGGAAATAGTTGAGAATATCGCTCAACTGCCCCGCATACAGCGTGATTTCCTCCTCGGTTAGCTCAAGTCGTGCAAGATCTGCAATTTTACGGACTTGTTCAGCGGATAATTCCACGCTCGCCCCACCCCTTTTCTATCGTATTCAATGTCGCATCCTAACGTGATTATAACATATACCCTGTTGTTGAGCCGGAAGATGTATAAAGTTTTTGCGCGGCGGTGCGGGATGGCGTAATATCGCAGCGGTGAATACCAAAAGCACTTTTTTGCCGCTTTCTTGAGGACTTGCTGCTGTGAAACGCTCGTATGTGGTTCGCCTGCTGTTTGCTGTCCTCGCCGTGTTTGCGCTCGGCGCGTTGGTCGCGGGGACATTCACACCATCTGCTGTGGCGCAGGACTCCGCGCCGCTGACGTTAGAGATCACCAGCGTCAGCGTGACCCTGCCCACCACAACCTTAACCGCGAATGTCTACACCTTATCCGGCGTGCCAGTCACCGGACTCACTGCTGATAATTTTGCCTTGCGCGGCGCGCTTGCGGACGCGGGAGGTCAAATTGTCTCGGTGCAAAATGTCGCGGCAGATGACATCGACTTTTCGGTGCTTCTGGTCATCGACACAAGCTCCAGCATGTATGGTCCGCCGCTCGAACGCACCAAGCAAGCGGCTCAGACATTCATCGCTAACCTGCGCCCGAATGATCCGGTTGCGCTGGTTGCCTTTAACAGTGATGTTCATCTGGTTCAAGATTACACGCTCGACCGTGATCTGATGAGCACTGCCATCGACGGGCTGCAATCCGGCGGGCGTACTGCGTTGTATGACGCAGCCGCCGATTCCGTCCGGTATGCGGCGAATTCGCCCACCGCTCGACGGATCATCGTGTTCCTCAGTGATGGTCAAGAAGATCGCGGCAGTGAATCCGCAACGCGCTTCGGTTCAATTGGTGCGGTGCGTGATGCCGGAATCCCGATGTATACGATTGGATTCGGCTCGGTCGATCAGAATTATATGCAGCGGCTCGCGGATGCAGCAGGATCGCAGTTCTTCCTTGCGCCTTCGGTTGAGCAGGTTGGCGAGATTTACAGCGAACTTTCGGCGCGGCTTCGCACTGAATATATCATTACGTTGGATACGCCATTCCCCGCCGATGGAACGGAATATCCGTTTGAGTTGGTTGTCACCGTACCGGAAGGCAGCGTCAGCGCGGAGGGTAGTGTTCGCGCCCCCGTGCCGATTCCGTTTGTCGCGCTGCCCGACCTGCCGACAGAACCGATCACGGAGCCGGTCACGCTGACCGCTGATATTCGCGCCGATGATCCGCTGACCGGAGTCACCGTGCAGCTTGGCGACGGCGAACCGCAGCCGCTCGAAGCACCGTTCAGCATCACGATTGATCCTGCCCTTTACCCACCGGGTGATCTAGCGCTCACGCTGAATGCGACCGACGAAGACGGCGAAACCGGAACCCTGCAAGCCGTTCTTCCGATTGCTGCGCTCCCATCGTCGATCAGCTTTGTGCCTGATCCGGCATCGCTTGGCGCGATCAGCGAACAGACTGAATTCATTGTGGAAATCACCGGACAAACACCGCCCGCAGTGATTAGCTACAAGCTGGATGGCGGCGATCCCATCACGGTTGATCCGGGTGAGACTTCATTCCCTGTGTCGCTTGATCCGTTCACGTTCACACCGGGGATGCACAGCATCGCCGTGGACGTTTCCAACGAAGGCGGCGTCACGACCAGCGAAAGCGCCGATTTTGAGATCGCTGCGCTGCCTCCCGTGATCACGATCACCGGATTGACAGATGGCGCGCAGATTGGCAGCACAACTGCCGTGCTCGTTGAGGCACGCGGGCAGGTGGGTGTTGGCGTCACCGATGTGACGGCGCGCATGGCGAACGGCTTGCAGGTTGTCGAACTTGAGTCGATGTCAGATGATCTGCTCATGTTTGAAATTGACCCCATGCAGTTCGAGCCGGGCGCGTGGAATTTCGTCGTGAGCGCCGCACTCGAAAACGGGCAAACGCAAGAAGTCACGATCCCAGTGATTGTGAGCGCGCTCCCGCCGGAAGTTAGCATCGATGGGTTGGCGAACGGCGACACGCTCACCGAAGATACCGAAATCACGGTGACGGCAAATTCGCAAACGCCTGTGACGCGCGTCACCATCGCTATTGATGATGTCGAACAACCCGCGATCACCGCCGAGCCATTCACGTATACGATCCGCGTGTTGGATTTCGCACCGGGTGATCACATCATGCGGATTGCCGCCGATGCCTCGAATGGGCAAAGCGGGACGCTCGATGTGGTATTCACGATTGATCCCGCACCCGCCGCGACCGCGACATTCATCGCCGCCGCGACGACAACCGCCGTTTTTGAGGCGACGAGCACCGCCGAAAGCGTGATCGCCGCCGGGGCAACGCAAGTCGCGCAAGCCTCCGCCGATGCTGCCGCTGCCGCGCAAGCGAGCACAGCGACTCAAGACGCGCTTGATGCTATCGCGACAATCGAAGCGGTGACTGCGACCCAAGCCGCGATGGATTCCACCGAAAGCGCCGCCGCGACCGCGACTCAAGCCGCTTTCGATGCGACTGTGACGGCTGAATTCGCGGCGACTCAGGCGATTCTTGATGCAACCATGACGTTTGAAGCGGGCATCACCGCCACGCAGGACGCGATCAATGCCGCCGCCACCGGAACCGCCGAATTCGACCGCGACGCGACCGCGATGTTTGAGCTTGCCACCGCAACGGCAGCCACCGCCACTGCCGCCCGCGAAGCCGCCGCAACGGACGCACAAGGGACGATTCTGGCGCGTCAAGCGACTGCAACCGCCGGGTCTGCGACCGAAGCATTCCGCACGGAGATCGCCGCCGCGCGCACCGCAACCGCCGATGTGATCCTTGCGGGAACAGGAATCGCACGCACGGCAACAGGGGAAGCACGCGAAACGATGGACGCGGCAGCAAGCGCCGCCGCCGCAGAGGCTACCGGGACAGGGGCAGCCGTTGATGCGGTTGCCGCGACTGCAAGAGCGGACGCCAGAGCGACGGAAACGCGACTCTCACAAGCAAGTGTTGTTGAGGAAGTGACTCAGCGCGCAGAAACAGAAGCTGCGGCATCAGCGACGGCGCTGGTTGTGACCCCGACACCAACGCCGGAAGTCACCGACGAGCCAACGGCTGAACCCAGTGACCGCCGTCGCGCAAGGGGCGGGAACGGCAACCGCTACGCTGACCGCCGTCGAGATCGATCAAGAACAGCCAGCGATCAACCCGGAAAGCTTACCGCTTGTATTTGTAGGCTTGGGAATTCTGCTCATCCTGATCGTGGTGATTTACTTGATCTTGACGAGCCGCCGCCGCGATAACCGCAATCGGTAGAAGTAAGTACTTCATCTTGCGACTCCCGCTCTTCACTTGTGATAGAGCGGGAGTCGAGGGTAAGTCGTGAATTAGTCTGCGTCTACCAGATGGGCGCGCAGCATCCACGCCATCTTCTCGTGAGCTTCCATCATGCCTGTGAGAAAATCGGTCGTGCCTTCGTCGTCGAGGTCGTCCACTTTTTCAACGTCTTCGCGCAGGGCACGGATGATCGCTTCGTGATCCGCCAATAACTTGGCGATCATCGTCTGTGGATCAGGATACACGCCCGGTTCTTCTTTCAACGTTGCCAACTGTAGGAATTCCGCCATCGTGCCGGGTGCAAATACGCCCAACTGACGCACGCGTTCAGCGATTTCGTCAATTCCTTCGGCAATCTGGTCATACTGTTCTTCAAAGAATTCGTGGAGTTCGGCAAAGCGGCGGCTTTGCACATTCCAGTGAAAGTTGCGCGTCTTGATGTACAGGACGTGCGCGTTCGCTAGATGCACAGTAAGCACTTCCGCAACACCCCGACGCTGTTCTTCGGTTAAGCCAATGTTGATCGGTGTACCATCCGAGACAAGTTTGTTTGCCGCAGGCTTGATCGTCTTCGCTGCTGCGCCGTTGGCTCCGGCGCTGCCTTTTGCTGCGGCGGGTTTTGTCGTCTGCTTGGTTGTTCCTTTAGCTGCTGCCATTGTTTTCGCTCCTTACGTAGATTATCTACCTTTGATTATCGCCCCGAATTCACCCAGATGGCGCATTTTTTCATGAGCGGCTCAGCCGCCATGCTTCGTGATCACATGATGCCCGATCACAAGCGCATCCATCTTCGTCCGCATAAAGCAGTCCACCGCTTCGGCGGGTGTGCTGACGATAGGCTCATTTTCATTAAACGACGTATTCAGGACAACTGGCGTGCCCGTGCGCTGCCCAAAGGCATTGATCAGCGCCCAATACAGCGGGGATTCGGCTTGATCGACGGTTTGCAGTCGTCCCGTTCCGTCAATGTGCGTCACGGCGGGAATCTCTGCCTGTTTTTCGGGCAGCACGCCGTACACCTTGATCATGAACGGATCGGGGTAGCTCTGGTCAAAGTATTCTGGCGTGCGTTCGAGCAAAATTGACGGTGCGAACGGGCGGAACTTCTCGCGGTGCTTGATGCGCGCATTCAGGATGTCTTTCATATCGGTGCGGCGCGGATCAGCGAGGATGCTCCGGTTGCCGAGCGCACGCGGACCCCATTCCATCCGTCCTTGATACCATCCGACGACATTTCCCTCCGCAATCAATTCGGCGGCGCGTGTGACCAGTGCTTGATCGTCCAGCACCTTGTAAGTCAAGCTTTGCGCGTCGAGTTCGGTGCGGATCGCATCGTCGCTGTAGTGTGTCCCGGTGTACGCATTGCGGAATTGATAGCCAACTCCGGCTTTGGGATCGCGCGGCATGCCCAATACCTGATGATGGATGTAATAGCACACACCGAGCGATGTTCCAGCGTCTCCGGCGGCGGGGTGAATATGAATATCCTCAAAGGGGGTATTGGGGAGGATTTTGCCATTAAAGGCGCTGTTGAGCGCAACGCCGCCCGCCATCGTGAGGGTTTTACTGCCTGTCTGCTGCTGCACCCGCTTGACAAGCGCCATTTCTGCTTCTTCAAGCATTGCTTGTAAGCTGGCGGCAACATCCATTTGATGCTGCGTGATTTCGGTGCGTGGGACGCGCGCTTCCCCGAACAGATCAATCATTTTGGGAGAATACAGCGTGCCGATGGTCGGCTCGCCTCCTTCCCATGTCATGTTCGCGCCGTCGGCATGGTGCACGAAATAATCGAGGTCAAGCTCAAACGTACCATCACGCTGAACGCGCACGATTTTGCGCATCTCGTCCATGTAGCGCGGTGTGCCGTAAGGCGCAAGCCCCATGACTTTGCCTTCGTCACCGTACTTGGGAAAGCCGAGCCACTGAGTCACCGCGTTGTAGAAAATGCCGAGTGAGTGCGGGAATTTGATCTCATCCTGAACGGTGATCTGATTGCCCTTGCCGTAACCCCACATCGTCGTGACGAAATCGCCCGCGCCATCGACGCTCAGGATCGCGGCTTCGTCATACGGGCTGACGAAAAACGCGCTTGCCATGTGTGCGCGGTGATGTTCGACATTGTGATATTGGGCTTTGAGCGTCACGCCTTCGAGCCCCATGTTTTTAGCGAACTCGGCTTTTAGCGAACCGACCTTCATTGAATTGCTCAAGCGGTCGCGCACCATGTTGAGGGTAGGGCGGCGAGCGAAGAAAAACAGCGCCGCCTCCATAAGGTTCGCTTTCGGATCGCGCGAAATACCAATGTGATCAAGATCGGCGGCGGTGATTCCGGCTTCGCTCAACACAAAACGGATTGCCTGAACGGGGAAGCCCGCCCAGTATTTCGTCCGGTTGAAGCGTTCTTCTTCGGCGGCGGCGATAAGCACTTCATCGCGGATCAAGGTCGCGCTTGCGCCGCCATGATAAGCATTGATTCCAAGGATAAACATCGTGTGCTCTCTATGCGTCGGTAAACGGGGCTATTATACCGAAAATTGACTCGGTGTTTGTTCGGCTGTAGGCTTATGACAGACTGGAACGGAGAAAAGTTGCAATGCAAGCTGCGCCGACTAGAACCGTTTTTGGGGAAATCACAGATTTTTTGGCGACCAACCCAACCCCTGAAGCGATTATCGCCTATCGCCTCCCAGACGATTTGCAGGCACGCGCGAGGGAACTCCTTGAGCAAAACGGCGAAGGCAAACTGGATGAACGGGAACGCGAGGAACTCCTCGATTTTGTGCGCGTCGATGAAATGATGACGCTTCTCAAGGCGAAGATGAGACTCAAACTCAAACGAGCATCTGCATGACAATCACGAGGGCACAGCGCCAGATCGTCGAAACACGCGCCGGAGGATGCTGTGAGTACTGTCGGATGCCCGAAAGCGCAAGCACCGTTGTTTTTCACGTTGACCATATCATTCCGATCAAACACGAAGGTATAGACGACGCAGATAATCTGTGCTTCGCCTGTGTGAAATGCAATACGCACAAAGGCTCTGATATCGGCGGGTTTGATCCCCAAACGGGTGATCTCACCCGTCTTTATCATCCACGCTTGCAAAAGTGGTCAGATCATTTTGAACTAGCGATGGATATGCGCATTTTTGGACGTACCCCTGAAGGACGATCAACCGTTCGCCTGTTTAGAATGAATGATGATGACCGCGTTGAGGCGCGGCAGCTCCTCTTGGAAACTGGAGATTATCCCTGCATACCACCGGAGTGATGAATCCTCATGCCGCGCCATTGGATTGAACCTACCCCTGTCGAAATTCCGCCTGATCTCGCGGCGCTGAATCTGCCACCGATTGTCGCGGCTACGCTCGTGCGGCGCGGGATCACCACCGCCGAAGCCGCCCGCGCTTTTCTTGATCCTGATCCGCGTCGAACTTCAAACCCATTCGATTTACCGGATATGTCCCTCGCCGTCGAACGCTTACGCCGCGCTTTTGATGCAGGCGAGCGAATCCTCGTGTGGGGCGATTTTGACGTAGACGGGCAAACCGCGACCGCGCTCCTTGTTTCGGCACTGCGATCACATGGCGCGACCGTGAGCTATCACATTCCCGATCGTGAGCGCGAAGGACATGGGATTTCGACCGAAGTCCTGACTGAATTTCTCGATGGCGATCAACCGCCCGCGATCCTGCTCACGTGTGACACGGGAATCGCCGCGCATGAGGCGATTCTGCTGGCGAACACACGCGGCGTCGATGTGATCGTGACCGATCATCACAATTTACCCGACGAACTCCCGCCCGCGCTGGCGAACCTCAATCCGCGCCGCCTCCCGCCCGATCACGCGATGAGCGGACTCCCCGGTGTTGGCGTCGCCTACATGCTGATGACTGCGACTGCACTCAAAGTATGGAATGGCGATCTCGCCGCTTTCCACGATTTGGTCGCGCTCGGCATTGTGGCGGACGTTGCGCCGCTGACGGGCGATACTCGCACGCTCCTCAAGATGGGGTTGAGTCAGTTACGCGGAAGTCAGCGACCGGGAATCGCCGCTCTCATCGAGTTATCCGGCATCAATCCGCTGGAATTAAGCGAGGAGCAGATCGGATTTGCGCTTGCGCCGCGCTTAAACGCTCTCGGTCGCCTCTCGAATGCTGCCGAAGGGGTGGAACTGCTGCTTTCGCAAGACATCACCGAAGCGCGCACGCGCGCCGTCAGCGTCGAGCAGTTGAACGCCTACCGCAAGCTGCTCACCGAAGCTGTGACTGCCGCTGCGCGCACACAGGTCGAAGCCGACCGGACGCGGCTTGATCCGCCGATCCTTGTCCTGAGCGGCGACACATGGAATCCCGGCGTGGTCGGCATTGTGGCGAACCGTCTTGTCGATGCGTACAACCGCCCGGTGATCATCTTTGGCGGTGGGGAGCAGGGCGCGGCGGTGCTGAAAGGCTCGGCACGTTCAACGGCGGGCATAGACATTACGGCGGCGATCACCCGCGCCGCTCACGACAACCCCGGCTTGATCCTCCGCTTCGGCGGGCATCCGATGGCGGCAGGCTTATCAGTCGAACGCGAACGCATCCAAGAATTTCGCGGCGCGGTCAACCGGGCTGCGAAAGCGTTGGGCGTGAAACAAGTGCCCCCGCCCGCGCTCGAAATCGCGGAATGGGTCACACTCGACCAGATCACGCTGGAATTGGCGGACGCGATCAGTCAGCTTGCGCCCTTCGGCGCGGGCAATCCGCCGCTCACGCTTGGCGTGCGTGATGTGCGGATAAGCTTCAAGCAAAACTTGGGACGTTCTGGCGAACACTTACGGATCACAGTGCAAGATTCGGAAGGAACAACCCGCCGCGTGTTGTGGTGGAACGGCGCAGCCCAAGCCGCCGCTGATCCCGACCTGCTGCCGGAAGAAATCCCAGTCGATCTCGCGTTCACGGCACGGACGCACGATTACAAAGGCAAGCGCGAAATTCAGGTCGAATGGGTAGAGATGCGTCCGGCGGCAGGCGCGGAGGCGATTGCGCCGCGCCGCAAAATCGAAGTGATCGATATGCGCGCCGCCCCCGATCCACTGGCGGCACTGCGCGAGATCACCGCTAAAGAACCTGATGTGATCTTATATGCCGAGGTCAATTTGCCCGGTGTCGATCAACCGCGCCGTTTTGCGCTGCCGCTCCCACAGAATAAAAGCGCGGCGTTGATCA
The DNA here is from genome assembly GCA_026645745.1 of Anaerolineae bacterium. Classification (GTDB taxonomy): domain Bacteria; phylum Chloroflexota; class Anaerolineae; order Aggregatilineales; family Phototrophicaceae; genus Flexifilum. Next base: position 14,391 of record JAPKMU010000023.1, read on the forward strand.
TTTGGACAGCGCCGCCAAGCCGTAGAATTCTTGATTTTCTGCTGTCGGCGGTGAGTCCTCAGCGCGTCTATTGGTTGGCTCATGATCCGCAGATCGACGCGCTAGAGCCGTTCGTCAAGCGGTTGGCAGGGTTGGTCAAATACGCGCGCGATCACAAAAACGGGCAGGCTGGATTTATTGAGCTGGCACAGGTGATGGCGCATGAATTTGATACGGTCGAAAGCGGGCTGAAATGGCTGCACTATAAGGGATTAATCAACATGCCGATTGCGGGCACTGCCGGGATTTACCATTTCTCAAATGGGAGCGGTATAGAATCGGAAAAACTACCCGCGCAAAGGCTCGAACTCCAATCACTTTTGGCGGAAGCCGCCGCGTATCGCCAATACTTGAGAACCGCCGACATCGAAGCGATCCGGCGGCAAATGCTGTAAAGCGCTTGTAATCGAGCAGCGGAAGAATTCTTAGCGTGAAAATCCGCTCGTTTTCTGGTAGAATCCTTGTTCTAACCCTTCTCGTGAGCAGCACATTCTCATGCACTTGGATCACATTTCCCTGACCAATTTTCGCAATTACGCGCGGCTTGAGTTGAGCATGCCTGCCGCACGTCCGATTGTGCTGCATGGCGAAAACGCACAGGGAAAAACCAGCCTACTTGAGGCGATCTATTACCTCGCCGCGTCGAAATCTCCCTACACTGCCACTGATCGCCAGCTTATCCACTGGCGTGCCGAAACCGACCCGATCCCGTATGCCCGTGTTTCGGCGGAGGTTTGCACCCGCGCTACCGCGCTCAATCGCATCGAGATCACGCTGATGCTCGACCGTATACCGGGCGATGGCGGCGTCAAACTGCGTAAAGTCATCAAGCTGAACGGCGTTGAAAAACGGGCGATGGATATGGTCGGCTTGTTTAACGTCGTACTTTTTCTCCCTCAAGATTTGATGCTGGTCGAAGGCACACCCGCCGACCGCCGCCGCTTTATCGATAACACGCTCGGTCAAATTGATGCCGCCTATTTGAACGCGCTCGATACCTACGAGAAAGTTCTTCCGCAGCGCAATGCGCTTTTACGGCGTATTAGTGACAGGCAGGCGAAGCCGAGTGAACTCGACTACTGGGATCAGCAGTTGATCACAGCAGGGGCGACGATTATTTCCGGTCGGCAGCGTTTTTTGCGCGAACTCGAAGCCGATGCACAGCGCGCCCATGATGATCTAACAGGTGGGCGCGAAACGCTTACGCTCCGGTATGTGCCGAGTTTTACGCCGACGGTCGATGGGGATGGTCAGATGTCGTTTGAGACATTGGGTTTAGACCTGCACCGCGAATTGAGCGCCGAACAGATCGCGCCGCAGTGGAGCGCGCACCTCAAGCATGAACTTGCCGAATCAATCGCGCGCGGGATGACGCTTTCCGGTCCGCACCGCGACGAACTGCGCATGATGATCAACAACCGTGACGCGGGGTTGTATGGCAGTCGCGGGCAGGCGCGCACGGCGGTTATGGCGTTGAAGTTGGCAGAATTGGCGTGGATGGGCGACCGCATTGGCGAACCGCCCGTGCTGCTGCTTGACGAGGTGATCGCGGAGTTGGATGCAAAACGGCGCGCTTATCTGCTTGACCGGATCGCAGATGGACGCGCCGTGCAAACGCTGATGACGACGACCGAACTCGATATTTTTACCCCGCATTTTCTCGAACGTGCCGCTGTGTGGCGCGTGGACGCAGGGAAAATCGAGACGGAAGCGGGAAGTTAGTTTGGCAGGTCGAGCAGCGAACCGAAAATCCAGCCCTCGCGCCCGTCGCGCAGTTTGACGCGAATCCATTCATGGTCAATACTGCGGCGCATCACCTGAACTTCGGTGTTGTTCGGGACGGAGATCATCACGCCGTAATCCAAGCTCGGACCGACGCGCACATTCACATTCATGATCGCACGCACGACTGCGAATGTTCCGTTCAAATCCCATTCGACCGAGGCTTCTTCCGGTTGTTCGATTTCTTCGAGCGTGGCGGCTTCGTCACTGCCGAGCGCTGATTCGTCAGCACTACCGGCGACGCCGAATTCCGCGCCGAGTCCGCTTACTTCTACACCATCTGAGGCTGGGGCTGCGCTGATGTCTTCGGTAGACGGTTGACTGCTGGCTGCGGTTTCCTGCTGACCATTTCGGCTCAGAACACCAATGCCGACGATCACCAGCAGCACCATTGCTAACGCGACCAAGAACACATCTAGTGATGATTTAAGGCGCATAAGACCAGAACTCCCCGACAAACTTTACGAAAATCATATCCTCGGTTGTACATACGATTCTATAGGCGAAAAGTCTGAATAACCGTTGAAGTTTGTCAGGGATTTCAATTCTGTTAGATGCCAGCTTAAGGACTCTCCGGCTCAAGCGATGCGAAGTATTCGCGGATCAAGTCGCGCAGTGCCAGCGGCACGCGGTTTTGAGCGAGTGCGCGGTCGGCAGCAGAACTGTAATCGCGGAACACGTCCGCATAAGGCACGCTCGACTCGCCAGTCGGGTTTTCTGCGAACTCGCCTTCGACGCTCGGCACGCCGCTGCTGTCCGGCTCAAGAAAGAGTTGATTATCTTCGCTCGATTCGCCGCCGATTCGCTCTGGCGCATAAACGGCATCGTAATCACCTTCGCCTTCGCCATCGGGATCATTACTCGAATCCGCACCTGTGCTGCTGAAAGGCGACGACTGCGCGGCAGAATCCGCTGCTTGATCGCCCGCGCCTGCTCCTGTACCTTGATCACCCTCTGCGCCGGGGACATTCTGTCCTTGATCCGGCTGTCCACCTTCTGAACCGGAGAATACGTTCGGGTCGCCCGCGCCGGGTTGATCCGATTGTCCGGTTTCGCCTTCGGAAGGTTGTTCACCGCCCGGTTGATCGCCCGCCGTATCCGGCTGCGGCTGTCCGCCCGGTTGAACGTCGCCTTGCCCTTCGGGCGGAGGCTCACTTGCTTGACCGCTGCCTTCTGCTGTTTCGCCTTGTGATCCGTCTTGCGGTTGATCGCTTTGTTGGTCTGCCATGCCTTCGGCTGCGTCTTCGGCTTGTTCGGCGCGGTCTTGCATCCGTTCGCCCGCTTGACGATCTTGTTCGGCAGACCGCGCGCTGTCGGCGGCGCTGTCAGCGGCATCACGCGCTTGATCCGCCGCGCCGGGGAAATCGCCCCCTTGCAGCGCATCGGCAATCGCCCCCATTTGATCAGCAAGTTCAGGATTTTGATCCAATAGGTCTTGCATCGCTTGGCGGAGGGCGTCGCTCATCCCGCCTTGCTGTGCTTCATCCATCGCTTCTTGGTCTTCCAACTGATCCGCGAGCGCTTCCAACTGCGCTTGCAGATCAGCCGCATCTCCCGCCGGACTGCTCTCCATCGCTTCAGCGATCCGCCCAGCGGCGCGTGACATCGCATCACCGAGCGCTTGACTGGCTGCCGTGCGTTCGGCGGCGCTTGCGCCAAGCGCGGTTTGCACATCTGATAAGGCGGCGAACGCTTCTTCGGGCGATACCCCGTTCCGGTCAAGCGTTTCTTGCGCCGTTTCCAGCGCTTGCAGCAGCGCTTGACGTTCGGGTTCGCTCAAATCCGGGTCGGCGGCGATTTCCTCGGTCAAATCGCGGACGGTTTCTTCTGCCGCTGCGAGTGCAGCTTCAAGCGCGGCATCTTGCGCGATTGCGTCTTCCATTGGGTTTGGCAGAATCAGCAGTACCGCGAACACCGCCGCCAGCACCGCGATCAACGCCCATTCGCCGCCGCGCACCCGCAGCGGAATCCCGGATTTGGCGTCGGCGGACTGCGCCCACTGTTCGGCGTCGGCAAGCTGACGCGCAATTAAATCGGCATCAGCAGGAATGCGCCCATCGATGAGTTCAAGCGCGGTGGACATGCGCTCATCGCCGCGCAGCATCACGTCATAGCGGAGCGCGAGACGGTTCAGGTCACGGCTGCGCATCCACACCAGCGCCGCCGCCGCAATCACGCTGATCACCACCGCCGCCGCACCGATCCAGATCAGTTGATTTGCTGTGAAAAGGGGGCGCATCCGGCTGATCAACGCCAGCACAATTGCCGCGATCAGGGCGAGACTCACCGCGCGCGGCAGCCAGATCAGGCTTTGCCCTACGCGGGCGCGTCGATCCCATCGCTGAACGTGTCCCGTCAGCGCCGCGTAGATGTCTGCATGTTCCTGTACTGCCATTGGAGCGCCTTTCAACCTCAGCCTAGTGCTTCAAAATACGCCCAGCCTTGCAAATCCGGCGGTTCGATGCCGATCTCGGTCATGATCGCCTTGATTTGTTCGCGGTGTTCGGCGGCGTGCTGGAGCGCTTGTGTAAACAGAATCGTTTTCGGTACGTCGCGCATGACACCATCCCAATCAATCGGCACGGTTTCACCCGGCTGCACCTTTGAAGCCCATTCTAATAAGCCCGCGCCAGTTTTTTGCAGCGAGGCTTTCATGTCGTCGAACGTCATTGGCGGTTCATTTTCAGGGCGTTCGAGCCGCTTCCCCGTGCTGATGCGCGAGAAATACGATTGTTCGGCGCGGACGATGTGCTGAAACGTGACGATGATCGAGCCGTAAGACCCGGCAATCGAGGCGTCAAGCTGTTCAGGCGTCAGCGCGGCGCAGCGCTCCAACAGGCGCAGATTCGCCCACAGGTGATGCCGAAAAAGCGTCGTCAGGATGTCACTCATAGGGCTATGATCCTTTTCTATCACCTTGACGCTAGACTGTGTGCGGGAGTTCCCGCTCGTCAAGGTTGCGGACGGCGCGGATCGTCAGCGTCAGAAGGATGGATGCCGCCGCTGTGTACAAAATCGAAAAGTTGATCCAAGGGGATGCCAGCGGAATCGTCGTGCCATCAACCGACAGCGTGAACGGGTAAAATCCCGCGATTTGCTGCGTGACGAGTAGATTTTGTGTCGTGACCGCCGCTGCCAACGGGTTGATGCTCGTCAAAAAGTGCGAGAGATACACGAACACGGCTTCGAGCGGCGCATAGGGGAACAACCCGCTCACGCCGAACAGAAAACCGTTCAAGACCGCCAGAATCAAGCTGATGACCGATGGAACGACGAACAACAAAATCAGCGTGGTGCTGTAAGCGCGTACACTCGCGTTGAGCGTCCGTTCGTTTCCGGCGGAGAAATAAATCCCAATCGTGCCAAGCGTGATCGCGGTGATCACGAGGATCGTCAGCGAGAGGAGCAGTTCGGTTTCGCTCACGCCGCCGAACAAAAACGCGAATGCTTGCAGCGGAATCCCCGCCAGAAGCAGCAGCATTACGTAGCCGAGCGCTGATTCGAGTTTGCCGATCACAAACGAGGCGTTGCTGAGAAGTGTCGTCCGCAGCAGATCGTACGTTTGGCGTTCACGCTCACCTGTGATCGATCCGGCGGTGAACGCGGGAGCGATGAAGATGATCAACAGGAGTTCAACCGCGAACACGCCGTTGAACAACACCCGCCCGATCTCGCCCGCCGCCGCCGAACCGGGGTCGCGCCCTGCTGTGCTGTAGATCAAATACAGCAGCATGGCAAAACCGCCCATCAAGCTCAGGTAGACGGTGAGCACGACGAAGGCGCGCACGCCGCGCATTCGTCCGCGCAGTTCTTTGATCATGACCGGATTCGGGCGGAAGGCACCCCGCGCAATGCGATCACGCAGGATCACGTACAGGGTGTACAGCGCAAACGCGATGGTCAGCGGCGCGAGCGTATACCCTAACCCAATTAACGCGCCAAGGTTTGCCAGCGCGAGGGCAAACAACGCGGCAAGCGTCCATGTTTCGCGGGCGAGCGCGCCTACGCCCAACACGAGCAGCAAACTTAAATTGAGCAGCGCCAGCAGCATCGCCCCGGTGACAGTCGCATCGTCCGCACCGGGGGTATTAAACAGCAGGAGACGGTGCAGCGTGGCGAACATATCCGGGAAAATCCGCAGCGCGCCGATGATGCCGAGCACGAGGATCAACCCGGCAAGCGCACCGTTGACCAGCGCGCCGATCCGCAAGATGCGCGCGGCGCGTTCCAAAACACGTTGCAGATGAGAGACGGATTCTGGGGTCACGTCACAATACCTTTGGTGACGCGCATGAAAATCGCTTCGAGGTCTTTCGTCTCTTCGTTGAATCCGAGTACGGCGATACCCGCCCCGTTGATCGCGCCGCTCATCGCCGCGACGCCATCATCATCACCTGAATAATCAATGCGCACCAGCGACCGACCGCCTTTTGGCTCTAGGTCTTTGATTCCGATCACGCCGGGGAAACTCTCCAGCGTCGAACGCACGAGTGCCGCCGCGTCGCTGTCCTTCACCGTGACGGTGATTTCGCGGTGCGGCTGAAGCTGGGCGCGCATGTCGTTCATGCTGCCTTGGGCGATCATCTGCCCCGCTTCGATAATGCCGATATGCGTACAGATTTCAGAAACGTCCGCCAAGATATGCGTCGAAAAGAAGATCGTTTTGCCCATCTTGGAAAGTTCGACCAGTAATTCACGGATTTCGACGCGGGCGCGCGGATCAAGCCCGGACGCGGGTTCGTCAAGGATCAGCACCGACGGATCATGCGCCAGTGTGCGTGCCAGCGACAAACGCTGCTTCATGCCCCGGCTGAGTTTATCAACCATATCATCGCGGCGGTGCGTCAGATCGACGAGTTCGAGCAGGTCACTGATCAACGGTTTGCGCTGATTTTCGGGGATGTCATAACACGCGGCGAAAAAGTCGAGGTATTCCCACACGCGCATGTCGTCATAAACGCCGAATTCGTCCGGCATGTAGCCAATCGCGCGGCGCACCGCACGCGGATCGGCGGTCACGGAATGCCCCGCGACCCATGCTTCCCCATGCGTGGGGCGTGTGAGCGTGGTCAACATGCGCATCGTGGTGGTTTTGCCCGCCCCGTTGGGTCCTACAAAGCCGTAAATCGACCCGGCAGGAACTTGAAGCGATAAGCCGTTTACCGCCGTGAATTTACCAAACTGCTTCACGAGGTCTTTGGTCACAATAATCATGTCCGTCATCGGGGGCGCATTCCTTGTCCGCTGATCTTTGTATTCATTATACGCCGAGCAGTGTCCTCACGCTCAAAACTGCCGCCATGCGATTTCTGTACTGCTCCTCACCTCCTCTCCAAACGGTGTTTAGAGAGAAGGGAAAGCATCGCACTTGTTTTGCAATACCCGCGAGGCGCTAAAACATTCCCCGTTGTTCGACCCCCAGCGCGGTGAAGCGCATAAAGCCAGATGCCACCTGATCAGCCGTCACACGCACGCGCACCGCGTTTTGAGCGCCCAAATAGGGAGCCGGATCATCAGCGATCCACTGCGCGTTGGCGAGGCTGATCGGCTGCCATGTGGCACGCTCATAATCCCAAATATCGAGCGGGATCACCCGTGAGCCGCTGGTATTTTCTCCGATGCGGATAACAAGTTCGGTGACGGTGTTCAGCACCGCTGTCGGAAATGGTGTGAACTGGAATTCGGCAAATTCACCCGCGACAAAATCAACATCGTTAGGCGAAGCTCCGGCACGGTTTTGATCGCGCACCATCCATGTGAAGCGCTCCGGCGTGATCGTGACTTCTTCGGCGGGTTGATCAAGCGCGGCATCCAGTTCCATGATAACCAGCGTCGAATACTGCGCACTCCAATCCGAACCTTCCAGTTCGATATGGGTGTGCGGCGTCATCGTCCATCCGGCAACATACACGCGATCTCCGCGTCCGCTCGAATACGCGTCATCCACAAAAGAACTTAAGAAAAATTGACGCCGCCGCAGTTCTAAGGCTGCATCATCCACGTCCGTGAATGCGCGCGTATTAATGTTGGCGTTGAAACTCTGCGCCCCCATGATGTCGATCACGCTTCGCTCAGTTTGCGCGTACTGCGCCGCTGTGCGTGAATAAAATGTCACTGGTGGACTAGGGACGCGAACGAGCGGCGAAGCGACACCTTCACCAGCGAGTACAAGCGCAAACGTGATCTGATCGCCGGGTGCGAGGTCGTTTTCGAGATGTTCCGCCGTACCGCGTGCCAGAATTACGGGATCGATCAGCGTGTTTTCGCCATCATTGCGTACCGATCCACGCACGATCATCTGACCTTCAATGCGCGGGTCATACGTCAGCGTGACGCTGCCGCTGATGGCGGGCGGCGCAGTGCTGCCCGTCAGACCGAGCGGTGCGATAAAGCTGGCATCAACGGTAAAATCGGAGGCTTCAAAAATCGCGCTTTGTTGAATTTCCATATCTGCGAACGTCGCCCCGACATTCGCCAGCAGCGCCGATCCGGTCAAGGTGCGCGGAATCGGGCGGATCGTTTCACCATCGGGCGCAAGCAGCGAATACCGTTCACGGCGCGGGGAAAGCAGCCCGATCACGGTATCGGCGCGTGCGCGTGTGGTATCGCTCCAAGCGCGCACAAATGTGAGTTGGCTGATTGTCGCATCGGTTCCGCGCAGATTCGCACCGACGGCGAACGCCAATACGGTGAACACGACGATAAACACGGGAATTGTCACCCAAGCCCACTCGCGGCGGTTGATCCGCTTCAAGACGATGTAGTTGATCGGACCGATCAGCAAGATGTAGCCGAGCAAGAATCCGCACAGCGGCAGAATATCCGGCAGCGCATCCAAACCGGGGAAGATTTGCGCGGCGCTGACCGCTTGATCCCAGTCGGTGATCCCCATTGACCAGCCCACAGGCGGCGCAGTGGATGTCATCAGCGCGAACCACAGATCGCTTAACCCTGACCAGCCGCGCATCGGGGCGCTGTTCGGATCAACCGTCAAGTAATCGACCGTGCCTGAGCCAAACACACCGCGAATCAGGATGGGCGCGCCGTCTGCATGCGCCGCGAGTATATCCGCGCCGTCTTTGAGTTCCCCCAAGGCTGCCGTCGCCGCATCATCAAGGGACTCCGCATCAGCGCGCACCCACGCACTAAGGGCTTGCAGCGAAGGGATCGATCCGGTTTCTTGTGGCGTGAAGGGGAGCATCTCCGCGATACCGGCGGCGGTCGCCTGCCAGCTTGAGCCGCCTACCGCGATCAAGTGACCGCCTGCCGCGACCCAATCCGCGAGCGCGCCGCGCTGTGCTGATGTCAACACGCCGGTATCCGCTTCGTGGATTACAATCGCATTGACCGGATCAAGCAAGGCTGCGCGGTCAGGGAGATCGGCGGGTGTCCAGCTTGCTTGCACCGCCGAAAATCCACCGAGCCGCGCCGTCGTGACATCGACATAGCCGCTTGGGGATTCGCTGATCACGACAAACAGCCGATCATACGTCTGTACTGGGCGCACCAGCGCGGGCGCAGACGCGACGACTAAGCCGCGATCATCGATCAACTCAACACGAAGCTGAGTCGCCGTACCGCGCACGATGATCCCAAGTAGGGCGCTCTGGTTCGCCCCTTCAGGCAGCGTGACCGGCGTGCTGTATGTACCCAGTACCGCGTTCCCCGATGTTTCAGGTCTTACAACCAGTCTGCCGCTGACCGCCGCACCGTCATTGCGAACACGAATGCGCACAGGCATCCACTGTTGATCACGGTATGCACCGTCAAATCCTGCATCAACGCTCAGGGTGATCGCGCCGCTCTGCGTATCTTGCGCGGCGGCGGGCAGTACAGCGAGAAAAATCAGAATCACGAACGAGAAAAACGCTTTGCGCGTAGTCGCCATCGCTTTGATCCGAATGACCGTTCATTGAAGCCGCGAGTCTACCCCAGAGTACACGCAGTTCGCTATGAAGGTTCACCCCGCCTGCTTACGCTGCGCTTGTTCCTCTTGATGCGTGTGGATCATCGTGCGTGCCGCGTCGATTGCGTCATCGAGATGTGCGAACAAAGGAATCGAATGCCCGCCGAACTGCTGCTGTTGTGCGGCGCTGACGTAGAACTTCGCCATTGCGCTCGTCCCCACCATGAGAATTCGCACTTCAATCGATTCGCCTTGGAATTCTTCGGGCGCTTCGTCATCCATTTTCAACAGCTTAAGCATGTCTTGAAAGCTGGCATCGCAGCGACGTGTATCAATGATCAAGACATTGAAGGTGGACTGCGCTTCCAGAAAATAACGTTCAATTTCCGGGCTAGAGACTTGCACATCCTCAACTGTCAAGCGGCCTGTGTAGGTGCAGATCACGATCGGTTCATTGTTAAGCTTCTGTGTGCCGTCGTATGCCATGAAATGGGTTCCTTGTTGTCGCGTTACACCATCTTATACTTTTATGGTACGTATTCAATGCGAAAAGGTTGCATATGCGTTTGATGGTAAAATAGAAGCCGACCGATTACCGAATGTTTAGGCGGATATGTCACAGTACGAGACTTATTCTGACGACTCACCCCTTGCCAGCGTTTGGCTGATTCGCATCCCTATCCTACTGTTCAGCGGATCAGTTCTGCTGATGCTGCTGTTGGTGGCGTTTGTCGCCGTTTTTCAGATTCAGTATCAGGGGCGGATTTTCCCCAATGTGAGCGCTTACGGCATCGATCTCGGCGGCATGACTGAAGCCGAAGCCCAAGCCGCGCTCCTCGACGCTTTCACGCAAGATCAGGATCGCACTTTCACGCTGCGCGATGGTGAACAGACGTGGATGTTCACGTCTGCCGAGTTAGGCGTTCGCTTCGATCCGTCGCGTTCAGCGCGCGATGCTTTCGCTGTCGGGCGCGGCGGCAGCATGCCGATTGCGAACGTATTCGACCAGTTAATGGTCTGGCTAAACGGCGAATCGGTCACGCCGTTGATCACGTATGATCAAACGGTCGCGCTCGATAAGATCAACCGAATCGCTGAATCGCTGAACCGCTTCCCAACCGATGGCGCGTTTCAGATCATCGGTACGGATGTCGTGATCACGCCCGGGGAAAGTGGTCGCACCGTCGCGGTGATGACGACGCTCGAACGGTTGGATAACGCGATCCTCAACGGCGGCGGCAGCGTGATCGACGTCGCCATCGAAGAAACCTCTCCTACCGTCACGAATGTCGAAGAAGCGGCGGCGCGGGCGCGTATGGCGCTTTCTGCTCCGGTCACGCTGATTGCGACCGACGTACAGGGCAGCCCGCTTGGACCTTGGACGGCAACCGTCGAACAGATCGCGCAGCTTTTGCGAATCAGCACGGTGCGCGACGACGCAACGGGAGCGCTCAGCTACGAAGTGAGCGTGAATACTGGGGCGTTTGCACCCTATTTGGAAGAACTCGCGCGCGGCTTGATCGTGCCAGAGGAAAACGGACGTTTTCACTTTAACGACGAAACCCACCAGCTTGAATTAATCGAGCGGGCACAAAATGGGCGCACGCTCAACGTCGCGGAAACTATCGCCAGCATGGAAGACGCGATCTTCAGCACCAACCGGATCGTGCCGCTGGCATTTGATTATCACTTGCCCGCGTATCATGACAACGTCACCGCAGCCGAGTTGGGGATCACGCAGATGGTCGCCAGCGGCACAAGCTATTTTTCCGGGTCAACGCAGTCCCGTCTGACGAACATCACGGTCGCCGCCGCACGCTTTGATGGGATCATCATCGCTCCCGGCGATATCTTCTCGTTTAACCGCTATGTCGGGCAGATCACCGCCGAAGAAGGGTATGTCCAGAGCGCGGTTATCTTCGGGGATCGCACGATACAAGGCGACGGCGGCGGCGTGTGTCAGGTCAGCACGACGGCATTCCGCGCAGCGTTTTACGGCGGCTTTCCGATTGTCGAACGTTATGCACACAGCTACCGTGTTGGCTATTACGAGCACGGTGATCCCGAAGGGGTGGGCTTAGATGCAGCGATCTTCACGCCTGATCTCGATTTCCGCTTCCTCAACGACACCCCGTATCACCTGTTGATCGAAACATCGATCTATCCCGAACGGAGCGCGATTGAATTCCGCTTCTACAGCACCCCAACCGGGCGGCAGGTGATCAAAGAAGGACCGGAACTGGTCGATATTCGTCCCGCACTACCGACGATCTACGAAGCGAATTCCGAGATTCCGCTTGGTCAAGAACGTTGGGTTGATTTCGCGGCGGAAGGCGCATATGTCGAAGTCACGCGCATCATCCTTGACGCGAATGGCAATCAACTTGACCGTGAAATCTTCGCCAGCCAATACCAGCCTTGGGGAGCGCGTGTGCAAGTCAACCCCGCCGACTCACGATTAGGGTAATGAGAAACAAAAACGCCGGAGAAAAGTCCGGCGTTTTTGATTTCTGGAAACAGGTTACGCCATTTCGGCGGCGTGCTGGCGTTGATGCACAATCATTTTCATACCGTACTTCGGGCGCAAGGTGAACACGCGGATCGGCTCGACGATCTGCGTAGGTGCAAGCTCTACCGTGATCCGCTGCGCCAGTGTTGCCAGCGCGAGCGTCGCTTCCATCATGGCGAAGGCGTTCCCGATGCACACGCGCGGACCGCCGCCGAACGGGATGTAGGCATATTTCGGGATCGTTTTCTCCCGCTCCGGTGAGAAGCGTTCCGGATCGAAGCGCTCCGGATCAGGGAAGAAGCGGCTGTCATGGTGCATTCCGTAAATGTTCACCAACAGCACCGCACCTTCGGGAATCGTGTAGCCGTTGATCTGCACATCTTCGACCGCCTCACGGGTGACAATCCATGCAGGCGGGAACATACGCATCGATTCTTTGATCACCTTCTCGGTATACCTCAAGTTTGGCAGGTCTGCCAGCGTTGGCAGCCGCCCGCCCAATACCTGATCGAGTTCGGCTTGCAGCGCGGCAAGAACATCCGGGTGTTGCGAGAGCGCATACCATGTCCATGTCATCGTGGAGGCGGTGGTTTCGTGCCCCGCGCCGAACAGCGTCATCGCTTCGTTGGCGATCTGTTTATCGGGCATCGGATTGCCGTCGTCATCGCGCGCCATCATCAACATCGACAGCAGATCACCTTTATCGACTCCTTCCGCGCGCCAATCGTCGATAAATTTCTGAATGATCGCATCCAGCTTTTCGACTGCGCGTAGAAAGCGGCGGTTGGTCGGCGTGGGAACGGAATACGGCACGGGGACGAGCTGCGACAGTTTTTCGTTGACGGTGCTGAGTACCGCCGTGACTGCTTCGCTGAGTTCGTTGGCTTTGTCGCTCACTTCTTGGTCAAACAGCGTCTTGCTGACGATTCCCATCGTCAGGTGCGTCATCGCGTGATCCATATCCACGACTGCGCCATCGGTCATCCCGTCCGCGACGGCGGCGGAGTAGCGCACCATCGTATCGGCATACGCACCGATGCGCTTGGTGTGAAAGG
>JAPKMU010000240.1 GCA_026645745.1 Anaerolineae bacterium
ATCAGCGACGATCCGCAAACCGAAGCGAAGAAGCGCAAAGCGGTCAAGAAGCGTGAAAGCGAAGCCGCTGCCGGGCAGCTTTCGTTTATTGCCGATGATGCCTTTACCGAGAATGTCCGCTATGCCGTCGCGCAGATGGGCGAAATCGAGCAGACCCACGCCGACAACGTGAGCGATGTGAAACGTCAGGAAAAAATGTACGCCGATTTGCGCGCCAAGTTGAGCGCGTGGGAGTCCGCCGCGCATGTGTGGACTGCCCGCCATTTTGGGCTGAGTTTGACGGCGGAGCAGTGGCAGATCGCACGCAAGGTGACAACCAAAGGGCAGAGCGTCCCCGAAATCGACCGGATCACAGGCGCGGCGCGTGAGCTGGCAGCGCGCAAGGACTTACGCTTCTTCCATTGGGAGCTTGCCTTCCCGGAGGTGTTCTTTGATGCGGACGGGAAACCGCTGGAAAACCCCGGCTTTGACGCGGTGATCGGCAATCCGCCGTATGTGCGGCAGGAATACTTAAAATCGGTGAAACCCTTCTTGCAGGATCGTTATGAGGTCTATGCGGGAACGGCTGATATTTATGTGTACTTCTACGAACAGGCGCTGCGACTGCTCCGCGTGGGGCGTTCACTGGCATACATTACAGCGAATAAATGGCTGCGTGCGGGATATGGCGAAGCCATGCGCGCGTTTCTTTCCGCACACGCTGAAACCCGCGAAATCGTTGATTTTGGACACGCGCCGATCTTCAAAGATGCCGATACCTTCCCGGCTATTGCCGTGATACGTAAGGCAGAAAACACGCCTGTGCGCGAAGTATCCGCCCGAATTACACAGTTTCCACGCACCTCGTTAGGCACGGTGACACTCGAAGAATATGCCCGTTCACATGGACATCATGTGCCGATCAAGCGGTTCGGCGCGTCCGCGTGGAGTCTGGAAACAGACGATGCTGATTCGCTCATGTCGAAAATCCGCGCAGCGGGTGTGCCGTTGAAAGACTACATCGGGAGTGCGCCGTTATATGGGATCAAAACGGGCTTTAATGATGCGTTCTTGATCGATACGGCGACGAAAGAGCGATTAGTTCGGGATGATCCCAGCTGTGCAGACATCCTTAGGCCATATTTGCGCGGTCAAGATATTAAACGATGGAAATCCGAATGGGCGGGATTGTGGATGATCCTGCTTAAGTCCAGCGAGAATCAAGCATGGGCGTGGCAGAATGTAGGCGAGAACGCAGAATCCGTGTTTGCACAGACTTACCCGTCAATCTATACCTACATAAAAGGGTATGAAACGCAATTACGCAAACGACAGGATCAGGGGCGTTACTGGTGGGAACTGCGTTCATGCGCTTACTATGACAGTTTCGAGCCAGTCAAAATTCTTTATCAAGTTATTCAATTTCATTCAGCGTATAGCCTCGATGTCGAGAAGCGATTTATTAATGACAAAGGGTTTATGTTGTCCTCAAGTGATTTGTGGTTGTTGTCCGTCTTGAATGCACCGCTGATGTGGTGGTTTGGATGGAGGCATCTAAGTCACATGAAAGATGAAGCGCTAAATCCTGCTGGCGAACGAATGGTATTGCTCCCCATCGCACGCCCAAACGATGAAACCCGTACCGCCGCTGAAAACGGTGTCAAACGCCTGTTGACCTTGACCGAAATGCGCCGCCGCAAAATTGCGGAACTGATCCATTGGTTACAGGTTGAATTTGCGCTCGACAAAGCCGGGGACAAGCTCGAAACATTGAGCGGATTGGATCAAGCCGGGTTTATTGAGGAAGTCCGCAAGCGCCGCCCCAAAGTTGCCGGAAGACTCTCTGCTGCCGCGCTCCGTGACCTGAGCGACACCGGATTACGTTACCTGACCGAAGTCACAGCATTCGATGCGGAAATGCTCACGCATGAGCACCGCCTTTCCGATCTGGTCAATGCCGCTTACGGTCTGACTCCCGCCGACATTGATCTGATGTGGCGCACCGCGCCGCCGCGTATGCCGTTCAAGTTGCTGCAACCGTAACATAGGAGCTGCTTGTTTGCGTATCTTTATCTGTTACCGTCGTGACGAAAGCAAAGTCATCGTTGGTCGTATCTATGATCGGCTTACGACCGCGTTTGGGATCGAATCGGTTTTCAAAGACGACCACCTGCCTCCGGGTACTGACTTCAAACAAGTGCTTTCAGCAGAAATCAGCCGCAGTGATGTGATGCTGGTAATTATTGGCAGGCAGTGGGCATCGATCAAAGGTGGATTCGGAAAACGGCTCGACGATCCGGTTGATCATGTTCGAGCAGAAGTTGAGCAGGGACTTCAGCGCGAAGATATCCTTATCATTCCGGTATGTGTTGGCGGCGCGTCAATCGCTTCACTTGAGCATATCCCACCCAGTTTGCAACCGCTCCGCTTCAAGAATGCACGGACAGCACGGGATGAAGACTTTGACTTTCGACAGGATATGGATCGGCTGATCGGGGAACTAAAGAATTACGAACAGGTCATTCGAGAAACGCGTATTCGTCTGCAAGCTGTAGAACAGGGGATGTCAAATCTGCCATGGGCAGAGATTACCCAATGTCTTGACGAAGCAGAACAGATTGCCGCCCAGCAGCCCATCGCGATCAGCGTGAAAACTCAGCGGGAATATTGGCAGAAGCAGCGAGAGAGAAGTATTGATGATCTGCTTGATCGAGCGCTAGCGTATGCAAAACAAGATCTGGAACATGGCGCTCAGGCTCGTGCATTGGTGGATCATGCTCGGCGTTTGGCGATTTCCTTGACTCTAATTGAAAAGCGATACGTGGAAATCCGCGCGGCGATGCGCTATTGGGAGAAAGAGGCTGAGCAATCGAAGACTAACCAGTTTCTCTCTAAGGAATTTGGCTTCTCTTTCGATGAGCTTACCCTTAATCGCGAAGGCAAGGTGGGCGAAGCCCAAGTAAGGCGAATCAGACACGCCATCATCAAGCAAGTTCTTCTGTTTGCCTTCAGTGGCACGCTATTGTTCTTGATGTTTGGCACAATTCCCCTATGGTATTCGCCGACCTATGATACTGAGTTGACCTATTCAAACCCGCTTATCACTCTCTTTGTTGTTCTGGGGGTTTTGGGGCTAGTGGTGGTACTAGCCATACTCAGTTTCCGCCGCATCCTAATCAATAAGCCTTTGCCTGAACTGACGGTTAAATCTGAGACTAACCCGCTCAGGTTTTACAAAAGTGGCAAAACTCAAGATGGCGAACCGGATGTTCAAATTGAAATCGGCGCGATACGACGAAAGTTACCCTATGATACTTGGGCGGCGATGAGGAAATACAATAAAGGAGACACATTCCGAGCCTACTATGTTCGATACGCACGTCGTGATCGCATTCTGAGCATAGAGGTGTGGCAAAGCTAATGCCTAGTATTTGATTGTATGTTAACTGCTTCCTTGAAGCATCATGAAGAAGCTGATTATTCGTTCGCCTATAGATGATAGTTTTGATATGTAGCGCGACAAAAAAACTGGAAGCCCCAAAAGAGAGTATGATAGTGGTCAAGAAGTCCAGAAACGATGGTACAAAAACGTGTATTTCTCGGTGACATCGTCGCCACGCGGTTTTCGCCCTCATCGTCGCCACCCGGTTAGAATGCGGTGAAAATGGTGTTGGTTGGATGATAAAGACGATGGAAGCAGAATGGGTGGTTGACCGAGCGAAACTACGCCAATTACTGCACAAACAGCCGAACTGGTCGGTGCGAAAGTATGCCCAAGCCGTTGGACGCTGTCGAAAGTGGGTACAGAAGTGGAAACGTCGTCTGCAAGCGACATCGCTGGAGGAGGATGTCAGCTTGCACAGTCAGTCGCGGGCACGCAAAACGCAACCCGAGCCGTATCATCCCGAAGTCATCGCCCGGATTCTGGAACTGCGCGACAACCCGCCCGAGCAGATGGCGTGGAAGCTGGGGGCACCGACGATTCGCTACTTCCTGCATCAAGATGAGCGTTTGAAAGCGGCGCGCTATCGTCTCCCCAGTTCCACCAGCACGATTGCCAAAATCCTCAACCGCTATCAACGTATCCATCATCCCCTGCATGTGAACATCTTCCGTTCGAGCGTCCCCCCGCCATGGATACTTGGGAGATTGACTTCACCGATGTGACGACTGCCCAAGCGCGTCACACCGAGAAGCAGCAGCACGCTGTCGAAGCGTTCGGTGGTGGATCGCGGTTCGTCGATTTTGGTCGACCTGCAAAGTGCGGATGACTATCACACCGAAACCAGCATTGTTGCCATTGCCAGCGCCTTCATCGCTCACGGACTGCCTCGCTGCCTCGTGCTGGACCGGGATCCGCGTTTTGGCGGCGGCTGGAGCTCAGAGGAATTTCCCTCCGCCTTCATGCGCTTTGTGCTCAACCTCGGTGTTGCGCTGGAGATCTCTCCGCCTCAGCGCCCCGACCCAAACCGTTCGTGGAACGTTACTTTCGCACCTTGAAAGCCGAGTGCGTACGCGTGAAACTGCCGACACGCTGGCACAAACCCAAGCCGTGTTTGCTGAGCATCATCACTTCTACAACCACTCACGACCGAACCAATCCAAAGCCTGCGGCAATCGTCCCTTGTACACAGCCTTTCCAAGCCTTCCCGTTTTGCCGCACCTGCCTACACACGTCGATCCGGATGCTTGGCTGCTGAGCTATCACAACCAGCTCTTTCGGCGGCACGTTATGCGCAGCGGGCGGATTCAGATTGACAATCGACACTACTACATCAGCCGTGCCTTCGCCGGGCGGCATGTAGACTGCAGGCTCGATGCCTATCGCCGTGTTTTCGATGTGCTGTTGGGCAACACACTGGTGAAGGTACTTCCGTTTCGCGGGTTATATGGGAAGCTTTTGGAGTTTGGTACCTATTTAGATCTCATTCTGAAGGATGCGGCGGTCGAACAGCGCCGACTTGAGCGCAAGCAGCACGTTCGCGGGAGACGCGTGGCACTGATGTCACCGATAAATACACTTTGAGTTGGCGGCAGGCTCTCAAACGTGCTCCCCTCTCTTATCTCCGGTCTAATTCCTTCCAGAAAAACCGCCACATTACAATTGAACGAATCTTGTGATCGCCACCCAACATACTTATGGTCTTTTCGCTTTGCATTTCTCTTGTTTTCCTCAGGTTGGTGTCCTTTAATTAGCGCAGTCTAGGATGTACTAATTCATTTTGATTCTTGTATTTCCCAGAATGCGATCTATGATATATTGTGCAACCACATTACACTCGGGATAGTCATAGATGGTTACAATTGACCAATACCTACAAGATCTCATAGATACAATTGATCGTAAGTCGACAGTCTTGCCTGATGGTGTTGCCTCACTTCAGCGAAATACACTGGGTTATCTTTGGTTAGCTGCAAATAGTTTAAATATAGTGCAGTCAAAAGCGGATGTCATATCTGTTCCCCTCTCACAACTTATTGCATACCTAGGTAATGATCCGGAACGAGTGCGTACTTTAATTCGATACCTTGAGTTGGGGTTAGGTTTAGGACAATGGATCCGGGTGACAGGTTCCGACGAACATAGGTACGTTGAAATTAACTACAGTGACCTTCAAAAGGTCGAAGATAAACTTAATCAATATTATGGTGTCACCGAAAATGTTCCATTTATGAACATGACTGGTGCTGAGTTCATAAACGCACTTTACAACCGTCCGCCAAATCCGCAGCTTTTCGATCACGTGCTCTCGGCATTTCGCGAGGCTTTTAATTCGGACGCGCCGCGTCCGAACATTGAAACTACCCCAGTTACCCCCAACGTTGCCCGCATCCGAACTACAGGGGAAGACTGGTATTTTATGTTAGCAGTATTCCAAAGTGATAGTGCCTTAGAGTTTTTCGACCCCAATGGTACGTGGGATACTATGAGAGTTGTCAGTCATGTAACGCTAAATTGTTACTATCAACAACGAGCATTAGATAGGCTCAGCGAAGTGTTTAATACGTTATTGATACTACCACTTCCGGGGAGCACAGATGCTTATAATCATATAGTAGCAACCCCTTTTGTTTACCGTATTACACCTTTGGACTTCCTTGCCTTTTTACGCGGTATCAGTGGATTGCTTAGGAAAGGAATCCCGAAGTCAGAATTGGCCCGTCGACTAGATGATATGTTTCCGAATCAGACCATGTGGCATTTTGGCGTTGGGTATGCACTGCGAATATTGGAGGGTATAGAACCGTCAATTGACCCAATAGAAGGTTATATTGTGCCGGTATGCTATAATAGCGAGCAATATACGGCTGATAATATGACACTCCAGTTTGGCTACGAGCGAGCGACTGGCCGACTGAAGCCTGATCCGGAATATCTGAAGCACTCTCCTGCATTACATTCTATTTCAATCGACGGAAAACGTTACACTTATCGTGTCAGTCGAATCGATATTGCCAAAAACAATAGCAAGCCTTCAGAGTATGCATACGCACCGTTGGAGGAAATCCATGATATAAGTAGTAAACTCAAGCTAAGTGATGTAGAACGACGCGTTGTGCAAGCCGCATTTTTAGAAGCGCAGAGTGGAGACTAGCTCCTAAGATTTAAGGACATATTCATATGACAGACCACACAAGCCTGCTACAGGATATTCAATACCTTGAACGAGCGGCAGATTCTGTTCTTAAGAATGGCATCAATGAACCCGCGATCATTGATTTTTTGATCCATGCTGCCGCGAGAATCCTAGTTCAGTCAAGAGGATGGGGGATACCGGATCCGCAAATAATGTTGGTTACCGAGATTCTAGAAACCCTCAGTAAGCAACTTGGAGACATTCGAGGCAGGATTTCTAACCTTCCAAACGTAGAAAAAGAGGAACGTCAGCCTATATCGTTTTCAGTTGAGTCTAATCTCTATTGGGAGTTTTTGACGGCAACCACGAGAAAATACTCTCCTCAAGAATTGCAGCAGATAAACGAAATGCGTAGCGCTTATCAAGAGACACAGGCGGCGTCGAAGCGACGGTTGGCTCATCGAAATCCATTACCGCTTAGTCGAACTTGAGAGTAACTTCCCGTTATAACATAAGGGGATAATATGACGACATCAACTTGGTTGAATGACTTTTACAAGACACTTGTTGCTACACTTCCCGGCCAGCGTAAACCTGAGCTGAAAAAGGATCATATTGTCGATCATGTGTCGATTGGTAGCAACCCAAGAAAAACGAAGTTTGATATCCACGTCTCGTGTGAACAAAATAACGCAATTCTTGAAGCCTACACTGAACCGCTCGACAGAATTATCCCCGCCGAACTAATAGATTGTGCTGCGCATTTTTTCATGGCGTGGAACGGTACAACTTCCGATCTATTTTCGTCGTTTCAAACATATTCCGGAACCGAATGGCTTGTTTTTCGCTATATCTATGAAATTTCAGGCATCGAGCAAGATATGACGCGCTACATCACGCTGCGTTTTGCAGCAGGTAATTTAATTAGCAATCTGCTCCCCGGAATGATCGAGGATATGCGTCGGCACTGTAAGTAGGCTCTCAATTCAAGGGAAGTGCAATGTATTCAATTGGACAGAACGTCTATGTACTCCAGCAAGTGTCAGATTTGCCAACAGACGTTATTAACTGTCTGCTTCATAAGCTTATGCAATTGAACTCGGAGCAAAGATCGTCGCTATTTTTCGCGTTCGAAAACAGCACCAATCGAATTGTTGCTCGTTATGACGGGGAGTTATCGGATCGCGTACGCGATGAGCTACAGCAATCTATACAAGCCATCATCAATGAATGTAGGGGTTAATACGTGACACACGTCTTTATTTCATACAAACGGGATGATGTTACTCCTGAGTTCATGAATGAACTGCATGAGCAGTTGAAACTTGCAGGGCTTATCATGTGGCAGGATACACGCAACATTTCTGTTGGTGCTTCATGGGCAGAAGAAATTGATACAGCATTACGAAGTGCCTACGCGATATTAGTACTTGTTTCCCCAAATTCGACATTGTCCCCTAACATGATCTATGAATGGTCATATGCATTAGGAAGAGGGACAAAAGTGCTCCCCCTTCTGCTTGACGGGGGTTCTGCGCAAATTCATCCGAAACTTAATACCCTAGAATGGCTCTCGTTTGAAAAGGGTCACCGCCCTTGGATACGTCTGGTCGCTGAACTCGATCTTGCATTGCGTGAATACGAGATCGCATTAAAGGAAAAAGGTAGTAGTGTTGGCAAAGGGCTGTATGAGGAATGGAAAATAACACTTAAGTCCTCTAAGCGAGCTATTACTGGGGCAGATGTACTTGCAGTGGTTGCTCGGCAAAGGTTAATTAGCAACCAAGATTATGCTGAGCTCCTTCATATTCTCTTGGAAAAGAATAGCGCTTATTAAACTGTTGTTATATATCATTGATTTATTATACATATTTACTTATATCAGACATAACAATAGTTAGCGTAGGGTATCGATTAACATCTGCCGTACTCGTGTGAAATGCAGCCCGACCTCCTCACCGATTTGACGCAGACTCCACCCTTCCGCCCGCAAGTCGGTGATCA
>JAPKMU010000241.1 GCA_026645745.1 Anaerolineae bacterium
AGGTGAACTTCTTCAAGATTACTTAACCTCCGGTTAAAGTCTTTAAGGGGATTTTAACACGTGGTTGAATGCTTGCAACCACGGTATTACTGAAACTTGACCTGCGCCGCGTTCATCCGAAGAATCCGCTCACCAGCACATAGACCAGCGCACCTACCAGAGCGGAAAACGGCAGCGTTAGCAGCCATGCGCGCAAAATACTTCTGAATTCACCCCAGCGCACATGACGCAGACGTTCCGCACTGCCCGCGCCGACAATTGCCGACGCGATCACCTGTGAACCGCTCACCGGGCTGCCAAGCAGAGACGCACCCAACAGCACGATTCCCGATGCTGTTTGCGCGCCAAATCCGTGAATAGGTTGGACACTGCACAACTGCCGCCCCAACTTCTGACTGATGCGTAAGCTGCCGACCAGCGTGCCAAGCGCCATCGAAATCGCGCTAAAGGCTGCCGCCCAATACGGAATTGAGAACTCATGTCCGCTTGAAGCAGCGATGCCAAGCGCGAGGATGCCCATTAACTTCTGACCATCGTTTGAGCCGAAGGACAGCGCAACCAGTACGCTCATCGGCACTTGTGCGTTCTTGAACAGTTTGTTAACGCGTGGGGTCGCGCTGACGCTCACCCAGTACGCCAATTTAACAATCAGATAGCCTGTGAAGATGCCGAGTACGGGGGACAAAAAAAGAGCTGCCAATGATCTTAACACGCCGTCTGCGATGATCGCCTGTGCGCCAAAGCCTGCCCATACCGCGCCGACCAAACTGCCGATAAACGCCTGTGTAGAACTGCACGGAATCCGCAGCGCGGACGCAAGACCGATCCACCCGACCGCACCCGATAACGCCGCGATCATGACCGGCGTTGTTACTGCATACCAGCGCACCAAATTCACGCTTATCGATCCCGTCACTGCCATCCCAAACGCAAACGGACCGACTGCTAGACACAAGATGATTAAGATGAGTGCAGATGTTGGCTTTAACGCTCTTGAGGCAACTACCGTCGCGAGAATGCTTCCGGCGCTGGTACGTCCGTTTAAGTACCCGAAAGCGAAGGTCAGGACGAGGATAGTCACAAAACTGACTGCTGCCATTGACAATCCTCCCAATTCGATTTATTAAATCCATTTTAAGGAATTGTTAAATCTGAGTCAAGACAGCAAAGAGTCCATCGGCTAAACGTAGATGAAGAATTGAGGCGTCACCCGCCCTGCGTGCGTGGAGCGCCGCAAATGTAGAGGGTATTTGATTAAGACTTTAGGGATTTGCTTATACCGATTCGCGCGGCACAAGCACACAGTCGATTTTGTGCTGAACCGGAGGAGCGTCCGCATCGAACGAAAGGAGATATTCGACTGCCCATCGTCCCATCTCATAATGTGGCAGTTGGACGCTGGTCAGCGGGGGGTAAAGTCCTTCGGCAATCAAGCGCTGGTTGTCAAACCCGATGACGGCAATATCCTCCGGGATGCGCAGCCCCATCGACGTAACCCCTGCATAGCAGCCCATCGCGGTGCGATCATTCCCACAAAAAATCGCCGTGGGCGGGTTAGGCAAATTCAGCAGAGCGCGAGTCAACTGCGCGTTTTGATCAGGAAGTTGATTCGAATACATGATGAGCGTTTCATCATAGGGGACTCCCCATTCTTCCAACGCGCGCCGATACCCCTTGAGTCGTCCCGTAGCTGCCGCTAGCGGCGGCATTCCGATGTTTCGAAACCGATCAAGGTTGATAAACCCGATGCGACGGTGTCCTTTTTCGAGCAGTTCGCGGGTCGCGTTGTAGCCGCCGGAAACCTCATCAGGCACAACCGAGGGCAGCGAGGCATCTTCAATATAGCAATTTGCAAGCACAACCGGAATACGCGCGACTTGGAAAGGAAGTTCTACGCTGCGGTGGAACATCGCAGCATACACAATTCCTTCAACTCGCCGCCCCTGAAGCATCTCGATAGACGACTGAGTGGCGTCAGCGTCGTAGCCTGCGCTCACGACAAGGAGCATTTTTCCAACTTCGCGGAGCGCTTCTTCTGCGCCGCGTATCAGATCAACTGCGTGCGGTGTGGTGATCACTTCATCGGTGACGAATCCGACGAGATTTGAACTATCAGTGCGCATTTGGCGAGCGCTAAGGCTGGGACTGTATTGAAGCTGTTCGATGACAGCTAAAACACGCGCACGAGTTTCGTCACTGACGGATGGATGATTGTTGAGGACGCGTGATACCGTACCGCGTCCGACCTGTGCCAGCCGCGCGATATCCTCAATCGTTGTCTTCTGTTCGCCCGCCTGCGGAACTTTCCGAGCCAATGTAGATACTCCGTGTGTCACTTAGACGTTTGACAATTCTAGACTTACGCGCGGATTCTGCGAATGGTGAGCAATTTTTGCAGAACCTCTTGCAATTTATTGCAACCATGTTACAGTATATCGTGTACTTGGGAACGATCCCAATTGTTGAGGGTGGGCAGTTGAAATCCATCCCGGATCGTCCCATGAAAAAAAGTTTGACATTGGGATCGTTCCCAAATAGATAACAGTGACGTGAACCTTGCAAGGTTCACGATTAAAGGTTCGGCTTTGGGATCGTTCCCAAACTGCGTATGATGTGGTTTGACCTGAGAGACTTTCGTATGACGGAAACGACTTATTCAGCAGTGCGCGAGCGCTTTAACGGTGATCACCATCGTCCCCGGTATCACTATCTGCCGCCTTCCAATTGGATGAACGACCCCAACGGCGTGATCCAGTGGGATGGACGGTATCACCTGTTCTATCAATACAACCCGTTCGGCTCGATTTGGGGGAATATGCACTGGGGGCACGCAGTCAGCCCAGATTTGGTGCATTGGCAAGACCTTCCTATAGCACTCGCACCGACACCGGGCGGAGCGGATGAAACAGGCGTTTTTTCAGGATGTGCAGTGGTCAATGACGGCGTGCCAACCCTTGTTTATACCGGGGTAAGCGGCGAATGCTGCGACAACCAGACCCAAAATATCGCCATCACGCGTGATCCTGATTTAATCACATGGGAAAAACACCCGCGTAACCCAATCCTCAGCGAAATGCCAGAGATCACTGGACAGAATCAGAACTTCCGCGACCCCTTCGTATGGCGCGAATCCGACGGTTGGTACATGCTGATCGCCTCAGAGATTCGTGGGAAGGGCGGCGTGCTGTTTCTGTACCGCTCTCAAAACTTGCTCGATTGGGAGTACCTGCATCCGTTTTTGACGGGTGACAAGGCGATCAACGGCGTGATCTGGGAATGCCCGAACTTCTTTCAAATCGGCGATGAATGGGTGTTGATCGTTTCTGCACACACGGGGCATGAAACAGGGAATGTGTTCTATTTCGTCGGCAGCTACGAAAATCACCACTTCACAACGCATTACGAAGGTGTGTTCGACTACGCGGTGCTGTATGCCCCGCTGACCATGCAAGACGATCACGGGCGGCGGGTGCTTTTCGGCTGGATACGCGAAACCCGCTCACGACACGATATGCAAACGGCGGGATGGTCGGGAGTACAGTCGATCCCGCGTGTGCTTGGAGTCGATGCGAAACACCGCTTATTGATGAAGCCCGCTCCTGAAATCGAACGTATTCGCGGCGTGCATCATAGGGTGGACGCACAGCCGCTCAACGCCGAAATCATGCTCCCCGTGAGCGGCTTACACTTTGACATCAGCGCCGAAATTGCGCTTAACGCAAATGCGAGCTTTACGCTTTCGGTCGCCGTATCGCCGGATGGACGCGAACACACAGACATCATCTACGAAGCCGCAGCGCAAACACTCACGGTGAAGACAACTGTCCCCGGCATAGGCGAAATGCTCGTGAGTCACGAGCGCACCATTCCTCATGTGCTTGATGATGAAGAAAACCTCACGCTGCGCATCCTGCTTGACGGTTCGGTGCTGGAAATTATCGCCAACCAGCGCACCAGTTTGACACATCGCATGTATCCCACAACCGATTCATCGAATGGGCTGCGTCTGGCGGGCAGTCGGGCGATTTTACGTGCCCTTGACCTGTGGGAAATGCCATCGATCTGGCAGTAGTGCCAGTTTTTTTGATGGAGTCTGTTTAGAAATGAATGTACTGAAAAGGACAGTCTCAATGCAGAGTAAAATCCGTTTCGTTTTCGCCGTTCTGGCAGTGATGTTGGTGCTCGTGGGCGGAATCAGCGCTCAGGAGCCGACGACCCTTAGCATGTGGTATCACGGTGCGGGCAACGAAGTCGAGCGCACGATCCTCCTCGGCATCATTGAAGATTTCAATGCGTCGCAGAGCGATTGGGTGATTTCACTCGAAGAATTCCCACAAATTTCTTACAACGAGTCAGTGACGGCGGCAGCAGTTGCAGGCAACCTGCCGGACATCATCGACGTTGACGGTCCGGTGATGCCGGGTTGGGCATGGGCGGGATACCTCGCTCCGCTGAGCCTGCCGGAAGGCACGCTCGATAACTTCCTGCCGGGCGCGATCGGTATGTGGGACGATCAGGTGTATTCGGTCGGGTTGTGGGATGCGGCAGTTGCCGTTTTCGCGCGCCGTTCCGTCCTCGAAGCGAATGGTATCCGTATCCCGACGCTTGACGAACCTTGGACGGGTGAAGAATTCGACGCAGCGCTGGTTACACTTCAGGAAACGGGCGAATTCGAATATGCGTTTGACCCCGGCATGGCGTGGACGGGTGAATGGTATCCCTATGCCTTCTCGCCCCTACTCCAGAGCTTCGGCGCTGACTTGATCGACCGTTCGACCTATCTCACCGCTGAAAACGTGTTGAACGGCGAAGCGGCGGTCGCGTGGGGTGAATGGTGGCAGAGTCTGTTCGCGCGCGGTCTGGCTCCGCTCACGCAGGACGGCGCGGATCGTGACACCGGTTTCATTGATGGACGTTATGCCCTTCAGTGGAACGGGAACTGGGCGGCGCTCGCTGCGTTGGAAGCCTTCGGCGACGATCTGCTGTTCCTGCCCGCGCCCGACTTCGGCGGCGGCTCGACAATCGGTGCAGCGTCATGGCAGTTCGGTGTGTCTGCATCCAGTGAACATCAGGACGGCGCGAATGCCTTTATTGCCTTCGCCCTTCAGGATGAATATCTGGCGGCGTTCTCCAACGGCATCGGCTTGATCCCGGCAACTTCCACCGCAGCAGCAATGACCGAAAACTACGCCCCCGGCGGCGCGCTCGAAATCTTCTTTGAACTCAGTCTCCAGCAGGCTGTCCTGCGCCCGCCGACGCCCGCTTATGCAAATATCGCGCTTGCGTTTGAAAAAGCAGCAGCGGACATCGCCAATGGCGCAGATGTTCAGGACGCGCTCGACGAAGCGGTTGACACTATTGACGCCGACATCGAAGCCAATAACGGCTATGGATTTGGCGGCTAATTCATCGCACTACGCTCTAGGTGAAGCGGTGGATAGCTGCCGCTTCACCCTTTGCGCTGTAACTAGGGAGTCATGACGGATGAGCAGCTTGAACACGGCGGATCGACTGACGACAGGCGTAAAGCAGCATGAAAACATCGTCGGCTGGCTGATGGCAGCCCCGGCGCTGGTACTGCTCACGGTTTTTCTGATAATACCCTTCTTGATGGCATTCATCTTTTCTTTTACGAATCAGCGGTTGATTTCCCCCAATCCAACGCAGTTCGTCGGGACGCGCAACTTCACTGACCTGCTAACCCTCCGTGTATTCTCGATTGATCCGATACTGGATGAAAACGGTGAACTCGTCCTTGATGATGCGGGCAACCCCACCTATCCGCGCTTGCGCGAATTCACACGTAACAATCCCGATTACCCGGAACTTGACGGACTTCAAGAACTCACCTCGTGGAGTTCGGGGAATCAGCGTGTCTTTTTGCTGTCAAGCGATGTCGTCTTCATCAGGGCACTAATCAACACGATCATCTTTGTGTTGGTGATCGTGCCCTGTCAGGGTGGTTTGGCACTAGTGCTCGCCCTGCTCATCAACCAAAAACTGCGCGGGATCAACCTTTTCCGCACAATTTTCTTCATGCCAGTCGTGGTTTCGATGGTCGTCGTTGCGCTCTTGTGGCGTTTTATCTACGACGGCGATAATGGGCTTCTCAATACGCTGCTTGGTTTCTTCACGTTTGGCGCGCTTCAGCCTGTCGACTGGCTCGGCGACCCATACACCGCTTTTCCTGCCTTGATGGTCATGTCCATATGGCAGGCGGTCGGCTTTCATATGGTGATCTGGCTGGCGGGACTGCAAAATATCCCCGAAAGCCTGTATGAAGCCGCCGGACTCGACGGCGCGAACACATGGCAGAAATTCCGCTTTGTGACGTGGCCCGGTCTGCGCAGCACCATGATCTTCGTGCTTGTGATCATCACGATGCAGGCGTTCGGGTTGTTCACACAGGTAGACGTGATGACGCGCGGCGGTCCGCTTGACGCCACCCAATCGATCATGTATCAGGCGGTACAGCGCGGTTATCAAGCGCAAGATATTTCCGGCGGTTCCGCGATTTCGGTGATCTTCTTCTTCCTCGTTCTGTTCGTTTCCATGATTCAACGGTATCTGACACGGGAGAAATCCGCATGAGCGCGCAGCCCGTCCGCCCTCCTCATCACAATTGGTACGTACTCGGCAACTATGCGCTGCTGATCATTCTCGCATTTGTCTTTGTGTTTCCGATTGTCTTTATGGTCGTTTCGTCGCTGAAGCC
The DNA here is from genome assembly GCA_026645745.1 of Anaerolineae bacterium. GTDB lineage: Bacteria > Chloroflexota > Anaerolineae > Aggregatilineales > Phototrophicaceae > Flexifilum. Next base: position 6,716 of record JAPKMU010000241.1, read on the forward strand.
TGATCTCCAGCTTCTGCGCGATACCAGCTCTCTGAATGCGTTTTTGCCGATTGGTGATATTTCACTGAACAATTACACCGCTGCCTTTGAGCGTGCCCCGATTGGTACATTCATCTTCAACTCGGTGGTCGTCACAACGGTTACGGTGGTGGTCGGTCTGGTCATCAACTCGATGGCGGCGTATTCTTTTGCGGTTTTGCGCTGGCGAGGAAAGAACACCATTCTATCCATCGTGATCGCCACGTTCATCATTCCCTTTGAAGCGATTGCGATCCCGCTCCTGTTGATCGTCAATTCGCTGCCTTGGATCGGTGCGGACGGTATTCAGATCGGATGGCTGAATTCGCTGCACGTTCAGATCATCCCGTTTCTCGTGAGCGCGTTCCAAATCTTCTTGTTCTATCAATTCTTCCGCGATCTCCCAACTGAATTGGTCGAAGCGGCGCGTATCGACGGTGCAAGCCTGTTCCAGATTTACTACCGCGTGATCGTCCCAATTTCAGGACCGGTGTTTGCAACTGCCGCGATTCTGCGCTTCCTCGATATGTGGAATCAATATCTGTGGCCCCTGATGGTCGTTCAATCCGAGCGTTACCGCCCAGTGATGGTGGGGCTTCAATACTTCTTTCAGCTTGATATCGCATGGGGAGAGGTGATGGCGTATCTTTCACTGGTAACGATCCCGGTGCTGATTCTGTATCTTTCGCTTCAGCGCGCGTTCATCAGCAGCATCGCCACCACCGGAATTAAGGGTTAACAACACCACAGCGCTCATCCCGCCGAGAGATGAGCGCTGTGTGTTTATGCTCCGGCTCAAACAATATCACACAGATGAAACCTGTTACCGGTTGCGCCGCTGATCCAGCAGTGCGCCATCGCGTAATTCATACACGCGGTCGGCTTCGCGCATCACTTGTGGATCGTGGGTGACGATGACAACCGTCACTTTGCGCTCAATCACGCTGCGGCGCAGCAGATTGATAATCTTGTCGCGGGTCGCGGTGTCCAACTGCCCGGTCGGTTCGTCGGCAAAGATAACATCTGGCTGCGCAACCAGCGCCCGCGCGATAGCAACGCGCTGCTGTTCACCGCCGCTCAGTTCATACGGGCGATGTTTGGCGCGCTTGGTCAAGCCCACCCAATCGAGCGCATCCATCACCCGCTGCTCACGTTCTGTTCGTGCCATACGACGCATCCTAAGCGGCACGCCGATATTTTCCGCTGCATTGAGGAGCGGCAGCAGCCCAAACGTCTGAAACACGAACCCGAAATGCTCCTGTCTCAGACGCAGCAACTCAGGTTCGCTCAGGTGGTTGATCGCCTGATCTTTGAACCACACCTCGCCGGACGTGGGGCGATCCAACCCCGCCAGCAGATTCATCATCGTCGTTTTGCCTGATCCGCTCCGCCCAATGATTGCGGTCATTTCGGCGGGCGCGATGTCAAGCGTTACCCCTTTGAGCGCGTGAACATCGACCTGCTCTCGTTTGTACGTACGCGTCAGATTCTCCGCACGCATCATCGCTTTGATCTGTTCGTGAACGATCATTCCGCTTCAACTCCCGCCTCTTTTGCTTGCGGATAAACCCGTACATGATCGGGCGACAGATGCAGGCGAACGCGATCTCTGACTTCGAGCGCGTCGATATACGCTTTCGGCAGTTGAATCCGCCCTGCACGATCAACCAGCACGAATTCATCCTCGGAAAGCGCGATGCCTGCCTCGTCGCGCGTGCGAATGATCTCGGTGCTAGCGCGTCCGTCGCGCATCCCAATCACCCGATCCACCCGTCCGGCGACCGCAAGATCGTGCGTGACGATGATGATCGTTACCCCATGC
>JAPKMU010000242.1 GCA_026645745.1 Anaerolineae bacterium
TCATGGATGTGGGAATGAGCAGCACACGACTGATTGCCAATCGGTACGCTCTGGGTACAACCATCGGACGCGGTGGTATGGGAGAAGTCTCTGTCGCCTATGACCGCTTAACCGGAAGTGAAGTCGCGCTCAAACGGGTGATCGCGCCGCTCCTTAATCTCAATTTCAGTATCGCCCCTGATCACGGCGATCTGCGTATGGCGCTGCTCAGAGAGTTCCGCGTGATGGCATCACTGCGACACCCGCATATCGTCAGCGTGTTGGATTACGGCATTGACGACGGGCAGCCCTTCTTCACAATGGAGTTGATCCGCCAACCACAGACGATTCTGCAATATGCCGAGACCGCGAATCCGGCGGCGCTTCATCGATTGATCGGGGAAGTGCTGCAAGCGCTCCAGTACATCCATCATCACGGGATTCTACACCGAGACTTGAAACCCGCGAACGTGATGGTTGATCGCGGTTCGATTAAACTCGTCGATTTTGGACTGGCGGTCACGTTTGATGAAGCCAGCGGATTTTTTGGAACGGTGGGCTATCTCGCACCCGAAATTCTTTTTGGCGTATTCGATGATAACGACCCGGCGGCAGGAATTCGGGTTGACTTGTACGCGCTGGGCGTGATCACCTATGAGATGTTCAGTGGACGCCATCCGTATCCACTGACGGCGATTGAAGACCTGATGCGAGGGATACGTACTGAGCCGCTCGATCTCAGTCGGATTCCGCCGCCGCTTATCCCGCTTCTACAAGGATTGCTTGCCTACCCACCGGATGAACGTTTTTCATCAGCGGGGGCGGCGCTGGAAGTACTCCGCAATGCACAAGCACATGAATCAGCGGACAGCGCCGAATCATCCAGCGTCCGCGAAAGTCTGCTGCGAGCCGCCAAATTCATTGGACGCCGCACAGAACTTGAAACACTCCAAGAAGCTTTCGATACGGCGGGCAGGCAGTCCGGCAGCGGTTGGTTAATCGGCGGAGAAAGCGGCGTTGGTAAGTCACGTCTTGTAGACGAACTGCGCATTTACAGCCTTGTTCACGGCGGGCTGGTGCTGCATGGTCAGGCGGTCGAAGGCGGCGGCATGCCTTACCAGATGTGGCGAATGCCGATTCGCCGTCTGGTGATCGCCGTTCCGCCGACAGATGCGGAAGCATCCCATCTTAAGACCGTACTCCCTGAGATTGAAATACTGCTGGGGCGACCGATTCAAGATGCACCAACATTGACCGGGCGTGCCTATATCGAACGACTCGCCAATACGCTGATTGATCTTTTGCGCCGCTCCTCTCAAACGGTGCTGATGCTGGTCGAAGATATTCATTGGGCGCTCGGTGAAGATCGCTCACTGCTGGCGGCATTGATGCGCTTTGTTGGTGAACTCCCGGTAATGCTTGTTACCACATACCGCGATGATGAAGCCCCGTATTTACAAGCGGCACTGCCAACAATGCACGCGTTACGGCTCAGCCGCTTAACCGATCCCGAGATTGCGGAGTTCTGTCAGGCAATGCTCGGCAAAAGCAGCGAACAACCGGAACTGGTTGATCTGCTGCGGCGGGAAACGGAAGGAAACGCTTTATTCATCGTCGAGGTGATGCGCACGCTCGCGGAAGAAGCGGGGCGTTTGACCGATATTGGGCGTGTTACGCTGCCACAAGCGGTATTTTCTGGCGGTATTCAAGAAGTGGTTCAGCGCCGCCTCAGCCGCCTGCCTGATTGGGTGCTGCCCGGTCTTGAGCGCGCTGCGATTTTAGGGCGCACCCTTGATGACGCGCTGTTCCAGTGGATCATTCCATCCAAACAGCGCACCGCATGGCTGCATGAATGCAGCGAAGCCGCGATCCTCGAAGTCCGCGATAATCAATGGCGATTCGCCCATGATAAGCTGCGCGACGGCGTGCTTCAGCGGATCGCGCCGGATGCCCGTGCCTCCCTACATCGTGCTGCCGCGCAGCAAATCGAGCGCATCTTTCCGAATGATGAGAACCAAGCCGAGCGCTTAATCGAACATTGGCGCGGCGCAGGCGACGAAGCGCGTGAACTTGATTATTTAATGCCTGTCACACACCGGTTGGCGATCTTGTCAGCAGATTACCAACGCGCCGAAGCGATGATTCAGCGGGCGCTGGGAATGGTGAGTGAAGATGATCTCCGCCGCCCGATCTTGCTCAACCGGATGTCTGAAACGCAGTGGCGCATGAATAAATGGAGCGATGCGCTCGCCAACGCCCAAGAGGCGGGCAGATGCGCGGAAAAGTTGGGGGATAAACAAGCATACGCGCGCAGTTTATGCCTGACGGGTTCAGTTTTGATGCACACGGTTGATCCTCAAAGCGGTCGTGAGAGCTTCGAACGAAGCCTCGAACTTTCGCGCGAAATTGGTGATGAGAAAGGGATCGCGGACGCGCTGAATCTGCTCGGCACGCTCGAATGGGCGGAAGGCAACCTTGATGCAGCAGGGGCTTATTATCGCCAAAGTCTTGAAATCCGACTGCGACAAGAAGAAGAATTCGGGATCGCTGTTGCGTTCAACAATTTAGCGACGATTGCGGGAACGCGCGGAGATTTTGCTGCCGTCCGCGAACACTGCGTGGAGAGCATTAAAATCAAGTCACGCATCGGGGATCGACGTGGGGTTGCCGTATCCTACTTCAATATGGCAGCCGCCGCGATGTACATGGGCGATCTTGATGATGCGCGCATGTACATGCAGCACAGCCTCGAAATCCGACTTGCCATCAAGGATAACGTGGGCATTGGCGACTGCTATTACGGCTTGGGAGAACTCGCGCGCGTGGCGGGTGATCTGCTTGATGCGCGCGAACTGATCCAAAAAAGTCTTGATTTGCGTTCAGAATCCGGCGATCAGGACGGGAAATCGCAGTGTTTATACGCCTTCGGCTTGCTCTCTGAGTTGGAAGAGGATTATGAGATCGCTGCGCGAATGATGGAAGAGAGCCTCAATATTCGCCGCACGATTGATGATGCGTTCGGGCAGGTTGAGGCGCTGCGCGGGTTGGTGTCGGTCGCACTCACTACCCGCCGCATGGACGCAGCGAAATCGCACCTCAGGGAAGCGTTGGAGATCGTGCAGCAGCACCCAGAGCTGATCGCATCACAAATCTCGTTGGTCGAAATTGGCGCACGGCTGATCAACGCACAGGGCGACACGGCTCGCGCGGCGGCATACACCGGATTCGTGACCCAACACCCGAACGGTGACTATGAAACGCGGCGCACTGCGGAGCAGTTGGCAAACGAGCTGCGCGAGAAAATGGGCGAAAGCGCATTTAACACAGCGCGGGAACGCGGTACTACGTTAGCATTGGGCGATGTGATCGCAGAACTGCTCGCCAGCTTAGAATCAAAAGCGCCCGTAGATACGGGCGAAGAAAGCAGCAGCGCTGGTTGCCGGAGCAGCGGCAGCAGGTGCGGCTGGGGCAGCAACAGGCGTTTCTGCGGCTGCTGCGGGCGCGTCGGTTTTAGGGGTTTCTGCCTTGGCGGGAACGGCGGTGCTCGATTTTCCCTTACTGTCGTTGACGTAGAAACCACTGCCTTTGAAGATCACGCTCGTGGGCTGCACGATGCGCACGACCTTTTGTCCGGTCACGGGGTCTACGGTCAGGGGGTCGTCGAGAAACTTCTGTTTGATTTCAAACGTCGTTCCATCTTCGCGGCGATACAGATACATCGGCATTCTAACATCACCTCAATACAGCAGAGCAAACCATGTTTTCTGACGTTCCATCATAATCCGATCTTTCGGCGTTTGTCTACATTCATCCGACGAATCTGATGGAACTTTTATGCAGCGGCTTGCCACCGCTATTTTATAACTGGAATCCGCCCGTGACATGCACGATCTTTTGCTTGTAGTTCTGCACATAATCTTGCAGGCGGTCGTACAAGCGCTGCCAGTCCGCGCTGTTGAGAATCTGCTGCATCGTCGGCAGGTCTTTGGCAATCGCTTCGGTCAAAATTTGCGGCGCATCTTTTGAGCGACTGTAGATGGTATACCATGCCCCCGTCGGTTGAATTCCCATTCGCTGGATACCCGGCACCCATTCGCGCACGACGAATTCGAAATATTCGGTATCGCGTCCGGGTTTAATATCCCAATTCATGAGCAGTTTGACGGTCATTTCTCCGTTCCGCCTCTCGGAATTTCACTACTGCTGCGCGGTCAATACAACGATTTGTGGCTGCTCTGGTTGATCGCTCGCTGAAATGCGAAGCATCTCAGTTTCTTGTGCCTTGCTCACGCCCATTGCCTTCAAGAACTTATCCACCGGATCGAGCGCGAAATTCAGTCCCGGCTGCTCATAGTGCATCGGGACGACATAGTAAGGTTCGATCAGCGCGACAACCTCCGCCGCTTGAGCCGCGCGCAGCCCACGCCCGCCCCCAACCGGAATCAAGAGCGCGTTGACCGTTCCTAATTCTTGCACAACCGATTGATCCGGCACATGATCCAAGTTGCCTAGATGCAAGGCGGTAATCCCGTCAAAATCGATCAGGTAGCTGATATTATGCAGATTCGTTTCCGGGTTGTGCATCGCAATTCCGGTCACAAATACGCCGCTGACTTCATATTCACCCGCACCGCGAATCGCATAAGGTTCGCCTTTTACCGCGCTGATGTTATCATGCCCCGGTGCTTCATGGCTGATGGTGACCAAATCCCCCTTTAATTTGGGGACGGTCAACCCGATCGTTTCAGAGAAAGGATCGGTGATCACCGCCACTTTTCCACGTTCGACGAGGCGAAAACAGCTTAACCCGTACCAAATGATGTCCAACGCGAATGCCCTCTCGCCCTACCGTATAGGAAGGTGTTGATTACACTAGACTGCGCACATATCGGTGTATTATAGCGCAAATACGCGCAGATAGGGAGTGGATTAGCTCAAGTGTTCGATGTTTCTGCCAACAAACTAGCCGAATGGGTAGTCACCGAACAGGGGACAGGGAAGGTATCCGCCCGTGACGACGGCACACATCTGAACATCACTCCCGGCAAAGGGTATCACAACGCGCAGATCACGGATTATCGTTATGGTGAGTATGCCTTCAAATGGCAGCCACCCGTTACGCTGACCGTGACCGCCCGCGCCAGCCGCGCTGATTTGATCGGGACTGCCGGATTTGGTTTCTGGAATCATCCCCTATCGCCTGATCTGCGCCGCTTTCCGCGACTGCCTACCGCCGTCTGGTTCTTCTTCGGCGCACCACCGCATGATCTCCGCCTTGCTCTTGACTCTCCGGGTCACGGTTGGAAAGCGCAAACGCTTGACGCGGCTCACTGGCGTGCTGCCCTGCTTGCGCCGGTCGCACTGCCGCTCATGCTGGCGATGAAAATTCCGGCACTTTATCGCTGGCTGTATCCGCCCATCCAGAAAACACTCAGGGTCAGCGAAGCGGTGCTGCCAATTGAAACTTTGGAGACGGATCACACCTATCAAATCGACTGGGACTTGAATGGATGCCGCTTCTTGGTAGATGGCTCACCTGTAATGGAAACGCCCTACTCCCCCAGAGGGAGACTTGGCTTCATCGCGTGGATCGACAACCAGTACATGATCGCTACGCCGCAGGGTCATTTTCGATGGGGCGTGACACCGCTCACTCATGAGCAGTCACTCGTGATCCGTTCAGTTCAGATGGAGCATCAACCATGAACATCGTGATCCCCGGTTCGCCTGTTTGGTTGGAAAGCATCCGCACGATCCTGAGCGATCAGGGCGCTGTCCCGATCACGCAGGTGGACAGCACAAACGTGATCGCCGCACTTGCCGATCTTCAAGCCGCGCTGATCCTGCTTGATGGCGAATTCCAAGATTGGCATGTGTGGGCGGTGGCTCCGCGCACCAGCCCCGCCACGCGCCGCATTCCAATTGTGCTGGTCACGGACACCGCTGAAACTGCACAGCACTTGAACCTTGATCGGGTGATCACCCCGGCTGAACTGCCCACCGTGCTGCCCGATCTGCTGTCTACGCTGGCACGCCGCTTGACAGATGAGCAGCGGCAGGCGCTCGAAGCGGAATGCGGTGAACCCCTTCCGCCGGAAGCGCTCGAAGCGCTCGAACGCTTCAACCGGGGAGACTATTACAAACAGCACGATCTGTTTGAGGCGCTGTGGATGCGCGAAACGCGCCCGATCCGCGATCTATACCGGGCGATTTTGCAAGTCGGGATCGCGTACTATCAGATTGAGCAGGGCAACTGGCGCGGGGGTCATAAGATGCTGCTTCGCTCAATCCAATGGCTTGCGCTCCTGCCGGATCGGTGTCAAGGAGTCGATATCGGCGCGCTCAAGGCAGATGCCGCTGCTGTGCGCGCCGAACTCGAACGGGTGGGACGAAACAACCTTGCCGCGTTTGACCGCACCCTGCTTAAACCGATACGGTGGACAGCGGGTGACGGATCGTGAGGGAGAGAACGCCGACTATGCAATCCGCTTCTCATACAGGACGAGCGTGAACGCCCCATCGTCAATCGGCATTTCACCGATTTTGACGTAGCCGTGTTTCTCGTAGAAGTGGTGATTACGCAACGCCCACAGCGGCGTATCCAGCGTCCAGCGCTTCGCCTGTGGATATTCCTTCTCGATGAACGCGATTGCTTGTGCGCCGATCCCCTGATTTTGATATGCGGGATCGATGTAGATGCGGATGAGTTCGTAGTGATCGCCGCCCATCGCTGACACGATCAGTCCGCCGACAATCGCGCCATCCACAACGATTTTGTAGTAATGCCAGTGCTGCATCACCTTGATCTGCCATGCTTCGTCATTGTAGCCCGGAGGTCCGCCGAATTCACCGCGCCCATGCTGACGCGAATCGTGATCAAAGGTCAGAGTTTGCACCCGGGTAAGTGCCGCAGCATCAGAAGGCGTCGCGATTTCGAAGGTGGTCATGAGGAGTTCCTTTGCGGGTGTGCTGTTGTACAGTGCTTAATGTCGCAAGCCCGCCCAAACGTGTGACCAGAATCAATGCCTGTGCAAATATGCACAAACCACACACACATCAGCTTTGTGTGACTCTTCTACTATCACTGACGAACCACATAGCCTATGATCGATAAATGTCACCTAACACGCGGTGGCTCACGGGAAGCTCATGATCAGAGGGGAAACGTCGGTCTAATCTGATAGAAAATTTACGGGAAATTGTGACAGATTCAGCCTACAATGAAGTGACTATTATCCGTGTCTCATGCGGATCACGTAGACTCAGCGAAAAGAAACGCAACCGACGAGCCGGAGCAATAGAAAGCTCAGAATGCACATGATCCTTCAGCCGCAAGACGCGCCCATCATCCAAATTCGCGGTTTATGCAAAACATACCACGAGGCGGGGCGCGCACGCCCGATTTTGGTCGATACCGATCTGGATATTGATCAAGGGGAGTTCTTCGTGCTTCTGGGCAAGAGCGGGAGCGGCAAAAGCACCCTCCTCAACTTGATCAGCGGGATCGATCATCCTGAGAGCGGGACTATCCGGGTTCATGGCGTGGATATTACGCGGCTTGGCGACCGGGAGATGACCCTATTCCGGCGCGAGCAGATCGGGATTGTTTTTCAGTTTTTCAACTTGATTCCTACGCTGACCGTCCTCGAAAATGTCATTCTGCCGTTGGAACTGCGCGGTGAACCAATCCGCACAGCAGAATCACGAGGAAAGGCACTACTGGAACGGGTTGGACTGATTGCGCGCGCGGACGATTATCCTGATAAACTGAGTGGAGGAGAACAACAGCGCGTCGCCATTGCACGCGCACTCATCCACGAGCCGCCGATCGTCCTTGCAGACGAGCCGACGGGAAACCTAGACGAAGAGACGGGGGAGCGGGTATTGTCGCTTCTGCTAGAATTGACGAGATAAGCGGGGAAAACGTTACTGATGGCGACGCATAATCCAGAGATTGTGCCGCTTGCCAATCGTGTTAGCAGGATACACGATGGTAAACTCGTGATTACCTCGCAAAGTATAGGCGAAGGAGTTCTCCTATCATGACGGATCCTGATCCGGTCGCGGTCAAAGAGGCGCTCTCTCAGCTCCGGGACGTGAACAAAGAGAAGCGTCGGACAGCGGTCATGAAGCTGGGTATGCTTGGCGGCGAAGAAGCCATCCGCACATTGATGGTGATCGTCACCAATACCACCGAAGACATCATCGTGCGCGGGCGTGCGGCGTTGATGTTGGGCAAGCTGGGCGACGTACGGGCGGTTGATCCATTGATTGAGGCATTAAGCGACAGCGGGTATCAAACCCGGCTGCACGCGGCAGAAGCATTGGGGAAGATCGGCGATCCGCGCGCGATAAAAGCGCTGCTCCGCGTGGTTGAAACGGATCGGGATACAGTCGGCGAAGCGGCACGTATCGCGCTTCACAGGCTTGGGCATCCGCTCGCGCAAGAAGACGCGCCGCCCGCACAACCGCAAACGGAATCCGCATAAAGGGCGGACGGCAATAATCAAATAAGGGGACGAGAGGGGCGGATCAACGCCCCTTTTTATTGGAGTATCAA
>JAPKMU010000243.1 GCA_026645745.1 Anaerolineae bacterium
AGCTTTGATGAACTCGCGCAGATTTTCTACGTGCAGGCGAAAGGCTTGATCGAAGGCGGCTGCGATGTCCTCTTGATCGAAACCAGTCAGGACATTCTCGAAGTCAAGGCGGCGATCTGGGGGATCAACCGCTGTTTTGAGGATTTAGGCGTGCGGATTCCGCTCCAAGTGCAGGTGACGCTCGATACTGCGGGACGGATGCTGTTCGGGACGGATATCACCAGCGCGCTGACCACGCTCGAAGCGCTGCCGATTGACGTGATCGGGCTGAACTGCTCGACCGGACCGGAATACATGCGCGAACCGATCAAACTGCTGACGGAAAAGAGCCGTCTGCCGATCAGCGTGCTGCCGAATGCGGGTTTGCCGATTAACGTCGATGGGGAAGCCGTCTACCCGATGGAACCTGATCCGTTCAGCGATATGGTGTCCGAGTTCACGCGCTGGGGTGTAGGCGTGGTCGGCGGGTGCTGCGGCACGCGACCGGAACATCTCGCCAAACTGTACGCCAAAATTTACGGGCATTCCTACGAAGAAGAAATCGCCAAGCGCGCCGGACGTACCGCCCCACTTGAGCGCGAAGTCGATTTTCAGCCGAGCCTAAGCAGCAACATGCGCGCCGTCCCGCTGGCGCAAAACCCCGGTCCGACGATGATCGGCGAGCGCGTGAATACGCAGGGCAGCCGCAAAGTCAAACAGCTTTTGCTCAACGACGATTACGACAGTGTGATCCCGATCGCCGTGCAGCAGGTCGAAAGCGGCGCGCATATGCTTGATGTGCAGGTCGCGCTCACCGAACGCACCGACGAAGCCGATCAAATGCGCACGCTCGTTAAGAAATTGTCGATGGCGGTCGAATCGCCGCTCGTGATCGACGTGACTGATCCGCATGTTGCCGAAGCCGCGCTTGCGGTGTATCCCGGTCGCGGGATCATCAATGGGAACAATCTCGAAAACGGGCGTGAACGCATCGATCAGGTGATGCCGATTGCGCGCAAACACGGCGCGGCGGTCTTGTCGATGACGATTGACGAAGACGGCATGGCGCACACCCGCGCTAAAAAGCTGGCGATTGCCCGCCGCATTCATGACATCGCCGTGAATGACTACGGACTCGCGCCGGAAGATTTGATCTTCGATACGCTGACGTTTCCGCTCACGACGGGGCAGGAAGAACTACGGGCAAGCGCGCTCGAAACTATCGAAGCGATCCGCTTGATCAAAGCCGAACTCCCCGGCGTCTCGACGGCGTTGGGCGTGAGCAATGTCTCGTTCGGCGTGACACCGGCGGCGCGCGGCGTGCTCAACAGCGTGTTCTTGTATCACGCGGTGCAGGCGGGGCTGGATATGGCAATCGTGAATCCCGCGCACATCACGCCGTATGCCGAAATCCCGGAAGATCAGCGCAAATTGGCGGACGATCTGATCTTCAACACGGATAAAGATGCGCTCCCGCGTTTTATCCAATATTTCGAGCAGAACGACGTCAAGGTCGCATCGCAAGGTGTCGAAGACCCGACAGCGAGCATGACCGCTGAACAGGCGCTCCATTGGCAGATTTTGCACCGTAAAAAAGAAGGCATCGAAGCGCTGATCGATGCGGCGCTGACGCGACAAGACCCGGTTGGGGTGTTGAATAATGTTCTGCTCCCGGCGATGAAAGAAGTCGGGGATAAGTTCGGCGCGGGCGAATTGATTCTGCCGTTCGTCTTGCAGTCCGCCGAAGTGATGAAGAAAGCCGTCGCCTATCTTGAGCAGTTCATGGAGCGCGTCGAAGGTGTGACCAAAGGGACGGTCGTGCTGGCGACGGTTTACGGCGATGTGCATGACATCGGCAAGAATCTCGTCAAGACGATTTTGAGCAACAACGGCTACACCGTGCATGATCTGGGAAAACAAGTCCCCGCGAACACGATCATCGAGAAAGCGCAAGAACTCAAGGCGGACGCGATTGGCTTGAGCGCGCTCCTCGTCAGCACGTCTAAGCAGATGCCGCTGATCGTCAACGAATTGGCGCGGCGCGGCTTGAATTATCCCGTGTTAATCGGCGGCGCGGCGATCAACCGGCGTTTTGGGCGGCGCATCCTGTTCCTTGAGGAAAGCGACGCGACGTATGAACCCGGCGTGTTTTACTGCAAAGATGCGTTTGAAGGCTTGTCGGTGATGGATAAGCTGGTTGATCCGCAGCACCGCACCGCCTTCCGTGAGCAGGTCGAAACCGAGGCATACGCCGAGATGGAGCGTCCCGCACCTGTTCGGCGTGAGCGTGTGTACGGCGCGAAATCGAGCGTGCAGCCCGCGCCGGATATTCCCACGCCGCCGTTCTGGGGGATTAAGACGATCCGCGAGATGCCGCTTGAGATCATCTTCCAGTATCTTCACAAACCGGAGCTTTACCGCCTTTCATGGGGGGCGGGCAATGCGCACGGCGCGGAGTGGGTCAAACTGCAAGCAGAATTTGAGGCGCGCTTGGATCGGATGGGGCGCGAAGCCAGCCGGAATAAGTCGCTTCAGCCGCAAGCCGTGTACGGGTATTTCCCGGTCAACAGCGCGGGGGATGACCTGATTGTGTACGATCCCGCGCCTTTCCAGAACGCGAACGGCGGCACGCCGGAACGCATCGAAATCGCGCGCTTCGCCTTCCCGCGCCAGCCGTTCGGGGAGCATCTGTGCATCAGCGATTATTTCGCCCCGGCGGACGGCGGCAAGATCGATGTGGTGGCGCTCCAAGTCGTCACGGCAGGGGCGGCAGCAACCGTCGAGTTTGATCGGTTGCAAGCGATGGATCAATACACCGAAGCGTATTTCTTTCACGGGCTTGCCGTGCAAACCGCCGAAGCGACCGCCAGTTATGTGCATGAGACGGTCGTCAATCGCGGCATGGGCATTCCCGCGAACCGGGGTAAACGCTATTCGTGGGGGTATCCTGCCTGCCCGGATTTGAGCGATCATGCGACGGTGCTCAAGCTGCTGCCGAATGCCGCCAGCGAACTCAACTTGATGCTGACGAGCAGCTATCAATGGATACCGGAGCAAAGCACGGCGGCGATCATCGTGCATCACCCCGATGCGAAGTATTACAGTGTCGGTGTGGATCGCGTGGAGCAGATCGAGAAGGCGTAAAGCTCCTCACCCCTCACCCCCTGAAGGCTTGTCCGATACTCAAAGCAAGAGTGAGGGGATCGCAAAGGGCGGGCGATGGGCACGAAGATTGAGCCAGAGTGCGAAATTGAAGGCGGCACAAATGGCAGCAATTCGGGTCAATTGCCCCCAACGAGAATGGGCTTGCAGATGCTGAATACGAAAGACGGAAGTCAGCGAGGCAAACACGGTTTCAATCGACTGACGCAACGAAGCCAAAGCCCGACGGCGAGCGGTAGTCCAAAAGGCGGCATCGGGTGCATTGGCGGGGGAAACGGTGATGACGGTCGCACCGAACGTCCGCCACTGGGCGTGCCAGCGCGCACCATTAAACCCTTGGTCAGCGAGATAGGGGACAGGATTGCCGCGCCCCGCCGCCACCGAAGGCACTGGACACTGGGCAGGGGGATGAAGCTGGCGTGCTTGCCCATTCTGGGGGCGTTTGGCAGGCGCGCTCAAGTCCATCTGTCCCGCACGACTGCTGACCAGCGCTTGCAGCATCCAACGGTCATCGACTTGCGCCGACCCGACCAGCCACCCGCTAATCGCGCCGTGCTGGGTTACCGTCAGCAGCAGTTGGTCGCCAAAGAACCAATCGGCGTGGTTGCCGCCGTGACCCCATCGGCTCCACCACCACCAATGGCGCTTGACCCGCGCTTGGGCATGGCTGCACGCCGGCAGCGGCAGACAGTCCACGACTTCATACGCCGTTTCTGCTTGGTTCAACTGGGTTGCTATATAGTGATGCAACCGAACGCATCCAGCCCACAACTGCCGAATCCGACTGTTGAGCGCACTGCGTTCAAGCATCTGTGGGAACCACTGCCGTCCTTGCGTCTGCAAGTAGCGCACCAAGCTGCGTTCCGAAGTCCATGGAACGCCCATTCGCCATTGTCCCGCGATGGCAATGGTCAATACTTCACTATCGCTCATGCGCAGAACTCCGCCCGCGTGACGGCGCAGCAGGTGCTGCCCTTCCGCTTTGTACCAATCGTCCACCATGACGTACAATTCCACGAAGAAGGTTTCGAGATCCATGCGTATCCTCTTTTTGGTTTGGCGACCTTGAGTATACGCATCCTCGAAACCTTCTTCCTCTTTCAGTATCGGACAAGCCTCCTGACCCCCTCTCCCACGCAAGCGGGGAGAGGGGGAATCGCGGTCGCACACTCACCACAAAGCGAGTGGGGTGAGGTCGGTTTTGAATATCGGACAAGCCTACGGGGGGTGAGGATGCGGTTTGCGTTTCATTGTTGTTCTTCCCTGTGATACACTCCGCGCCATGACAAAACGTTTACTCTGCATCACGACGTACACCGGGTTGGGCGGGGGTGAAACCTCCCTGCTTACCCTGCTCGATCATCTCGATCCGGCGCAGTGGCAGCCGCATTTACTCGCCCCGCGTGATGGGCAGCTCCCCGACGCATTCCGTAAGCGCGGTTGGGCGGTGCATCTCACCCCGTTCCGGGGCGCGACCACGTATTTTATCCCCGGCATCTGGGGACGTTTCCCAATTGTGAACCGGATCGCCGCCGTGATCCGCGAACAACAAATCACAGCAATCCACAGCGATTATCACAGCCTGCCGTATGCCGTGCGCGCCGGGGCGATCACACAAACGCCGCTGGTGTGGACGTGTTGGGGCTGGTGGTTTCATCCGAAGTTTTGGCAGCGTGAATTTTTCCAGCGACCCGAAGGCGCATTCGCGGCAAGTTGGGCGATCCGCGACGGCTTTTTAGGCGATCCCCCGTTTATGCCGCCGGATCGCCTGCCGGTGCTGCCTCCCGGTGTGGATACCGTGCGCTTTCAGCCGGGGATCGACGGCTCAAGTGTGCGCGCCGATGCGAACGTCTCGCCGGATGCGCCGCTCGTCGCGTTGATCGCGCGCTTTCAGGATGTCAAAGGGCATGATACGTTTCAAGCGATGGCGCGCATCGTCGCGGAGGCGATCCCCGAAGCGCAGTTCATCGTCGCGGGCGAAAACGTACACGGCGCGTCCGCCGATGACGCGTATAAACGCAGCATCCTCGATGCCCACGCCGCCGATCCGGTGCTGCGCGAAAAACTGATCTATCTCGGTTTTCGACCGGATGCCGAGCGTGTGATCGCCGCCGCAGACGTGATCGTGTGCAGTTCGCATTTTGAAAGTTACGGCATGGTCAATGTCGAAGCGATGGCAAGTGCGAAGCCAGTTGTATCCACGCGCAAAGGTGGACCGTCTGAAACTGTCGTTGACGGCGAAACCGGCTTTCTGGTTGATCCAAAAGACCCGGCGGCATTGGCGGATCGCGTGATCCGGCTGCTGCGCGACCCGGCGCTGCGCGCTCAAATGGGAGCGGCGGGACGCGCGCGGGTTGAGCGGCTGTTCAGCGCTCAATCAATGGCGCAGGAGTTCACGCAAGCGCTGGATAACATCACCTGATCTCCCTCTCTTGACAATACCATACGGTATGGTATGCTCTAAACCATACGCAGAGGTATGGTTTAGATGGCGCGCAAATCAAAACGGGATTGGCTGCAAGCTGGGCTGCAAGTCCTCACCGAACTAGGTACGGAACACCTGACGATTGAAACGCTCACGCAGAAAATGGGCGTCACCAAAGGCTCGTTTTATCACCACTTCGCCAATTACGATGCGTTTGTGGAATCGCTGCTCGCCTACTGGGAAACCGAAGGCGCGCTCGACATCATCGCCGCGCTTGAGCGGTATCCAAGCCCCCGCGAGAAGCTAGACCGCTTGTTAGCGATCACAGTCAACGATGGTTACGCCGAAGAAATCGCGCTGCGTGCGTGGGCGCTGCGCAACGCCCGCGTCAAAGAAGTGCTCACGCGCATCGACCGCCAGCGCCTCGATTACCTGATCTCCCTCTGCCGCGCCCTGACTCCCAACATAGAACGCGCCGAAGAAGCCGCGCACCTTTTTTATGTGGCGTATGTCGGTGGGCAGCAAATTGGGCTTGAACGGGCATTTATCAAACATCTCTACCAAACGATTGATCAGCTTCTTTTGGAGACTTCACCATGAACATTCCCGCCGAACTTCAGTCGATTCCATCGATCTCTCAACTTGCCGATCACGCTGACATCATCGATATCAAGACCGTTGAGGGCGATGTTTCGATGGCACAGTTCATCGCCGGAACGATGAACTATTATCCCGCTTGGGTAAAAGCGCTCTACGGGGTGCGTTGGGTGTTCGTTCGCTTTCTCGGTATGAAACAGAACGGGCTGCCGCAGCAGCAGCATATGCAGCCGGACGATGTGCCGATGCAGCGCGGGAAATATGCCTCCTTCTTCAAAGTCGAAGCCGCTGAACCTGAGCGCTATTGGTTGGTATCCGCGAAGGAATCTCATCTTGCGGCGTATCTGGGAATTGTCGCGCAAACGCTCGGCGGGAGTCACAAACGCTTCTATCTCGTGACCATCGTGCATTATCGCAAATGGACGGGGCGGTTTTATTTCGGTGTCATTCGCCCGTTTCATCACCTCGTCGTAAAGGGCATGGCACGGGCTGGCTTGCGCTACCAGACTTCATAACATCAAAAAACGGTTGTTTCTCCGCGAGATTGAGCGATGAAGACTCCTTTGCATCTTTGCGCCTTCGCGTCTTTGCGTTAATGTTCTTCGCTCTGAATTCTCTGTGGTTGAATACGCGCCATGAATATCCTGTTGATTTCGCGGTGTCCGCCGTACCCGCTCCATTTTGGCGACCGGTTGATCGTGTATCACCTTGCGCGTGAACTCACACAGCGCGGGCATGTGATCGATCTGCTGGCATTCTCTAACCGCGCCGAAGACTTGGCGGAACGCGGCGCGTATGCCGCGCTCTTTCGTTCGGTCACGCTTGTGCCAGAGCCGCCGCGTCCACTGATGGATTACGCGCGCCGTGTGCTTAAATTACACCCGCGCTTCGCCTCCACGCCGGAGCAGTCATGGTCGCCGGAAATGGCACGCTTGATCCGCGAACGCTTGGCGCAGAACCGCTGCGATCTCGCGCACCTGTTCGGCGGCGTGCATGTGTACGAATACGCGCCGCTCTTGGGCGATCTTCCGGCGCTGATCACGCCTTACGAAAGCTATGCCCTGTTCTTGCGGCGCCAGCTTAAAAATGCCGACTCGCTGCGTGAGCGCATCACGTCTTGGGCGATGATGCGTCTCGCCCGCGCGTTTGAGTCGTTCATGTTTGAACCCTACTGCGCGTCCGTCGTGGTCAGCCCGCCGGATCGGGATGAACTTCTAGGGATCAATCCCGCGCTTAATGTGCAGGTGATTCCGAACGGAATCGATCTCGACAGTTTTCCATTCGGCACAGGCGACCGCGATCCGCTGCGGCTGTTGTTCACGGGCAATTTTGAATATGCGCCAAACGTTGACGCAGCCAAACGCCTGATCACGCGGATTCTTCCCGTCGTGCGCGAACGCATCCCCAATGCTTCCGTGTGGATCGTCGGGAATGCGCCGCCGCCTGATCTGCAAGCACTCGCATCCGAGCGCGTGATCATCACCGGGCGCGTGCCGGACGTAAGCGCGTATTTGCGGGGTGCGGCGGTGTATGTGGCGGCGCTCCGGCTCGGCGCGGGAATCAAGAATAAAGTGCTCGAAGCGCTGGCGAGCGGTATTCCCGTCGTCGGCACGCCCGTGAGCATGGACGGGATCAGCGGCGAAAGCGCCTTGATCGCAGACACAGACGAACAAATCGCGGCGGCAGTGATCCGCTTATTAGAAGATGCCGCGCTGCGGGATCGCATGGGGGCGGCGGGGCGGCAGGTGATCGAAACGCGCTACACTTGGTCAGCGGCGGCGGCGGCATACGAGGAGTTATACAAAACGTGCGCGTCTTGATGATCAGCAAAGCGTGTATTGTCGGCATTTATCAGCGCAAGCTCGAAGCGATTGCGCGGCGCGGCGTCGAACTGCTCGTGCTCGTTCCCCCGTCATGGCGCGATGCACGCGGCGAAATTCCGCTCGAACGGGCGTATACGGACGGCTACCAACTCGAAGCGATCCCGATTTACCTGAACGGGAATTATCACCTGCATTTTTACCGGCACATCGGCGCATGGATGCGGAAATTTCAGCCGGACATCGTGCATGTGGACGAAGAACCGTACAACCTGTCGTGCTGGCAGGGAATCGCGGCGGCGCGGCAGGTGGGCGCGAAAACACTTTTTTTCTCGTGGCAGAATTTGGATCGGACGTATCCACCGCCGTTCTCGTGGGGCGAAAAATGGACGCTCAAGCACGCAGATCGCATGATCGCAGGGACGGACGGCGCGGCGGCAGTCTGGCGCGCGAAAGGCTATACCCGCCCGATTGATGTGATCGCGCAGTTCGGGTTTGACCCGGAATTGTTCGCGCCGCCCGCAGATCAACCGGCGCGTCCTTTCAC
>JAPKMU010000244.1 GCA_026645745.1 Anaerolineae bacterium
TGATGACTCTTCCGAGCGGTGAGTAGTAAAACGCAATCAGCGCCGCACTCATCAATACGGTTGTGATCGTTATTGCACGAAACGCTCCCTGCCATTCGTGCGCGTGGTGGCGCATTTCCAAGACAAGGCGACCACCAAGCGCAATCACCGCAACCGGAGCCGTGGTGATCAGGAGCAGAGCACCGAGATGCAGCCAGCAGCCAATCTCGGTGGTGGCGTTGAACAGTGGGTAGCCTTTTGGGTCGAACTGCCCCATGCTCACGAGCGCCGGGTCTTCAAGGTGGAGTCCATATGCGAAAAAGGGAGCGACGATTAACGACAAAAACACGACGCAGAATGCAGTCAGCAGGATGACGAAGTATCGCGCTCGGGTATGCCGTTTGAAAACGAGGATGAACACCGCCGACAACAAGAGAACTAATCCGATCAAGAAGATCACGGTTCGCACTCCTTAGATATAAGCTTCCCCTAGGCGGAAGAGTCAGCAAAATCTGGAGAGGAGCAGGATGTCTGCTCCTCTGGGAGTCAGCGGCTATTTGCCGGGAGCGGCGGTGGGTTCGCTTTTCTTACGGCGTGTTTGGCGGGCGATCTTTTCAACCTTGTCATCGCCGTTGGTATGCGGGGCTGCGCCGTTGTTCGGGTAATGCGCCGCGCCCCGGATGATCTGCCCCAGACGATACGCGTCTGTCCGCGAACTCAGATCAAGACTGAGCGGCGTGACGCTGACTTTGCCTTCTTGAAGTAGACAGTAAACATCGCTGTCCGGTTCCGCCACCGACGGGTCTGTATCCAAGCGATAACCCATGCGCCCGATCTCATTGAGTGCGACGCGCTCCGGGCGGGTGGGCCAATAGACGCGGCGGCGGCTGACCCGGGTGATCTTCCACTCGGTTTCAAAGGTTGCGTCGCGCGGAATATCGATTTTCAACACATCCACGTCGTCCGGGCGGCGGTTGAACATCACCCATTCGCCCAACATGCGGGTGAAATACGCCGCTGCCGTGAAATCAACGTCACTGGAATAGGTCAGATGCAGGTCAGTTGGGGTTTGTTGGCTGACCGCAAGCGCGGGAATGCCTAAGCTCGACGCTTCGAGCGCCGCGCCGACTGTCCCACTGATCGTGACGCCGTTTCCAAGATTATCGCCGTAATTGATCCCGCTCACGCACAGAGCAGGTTTGCGATCCGCCAGTTCAAACACCGCGTGTTGAACCGCTTGCGCCGGAGTGCCATCAACGGCATAGACGATGTGCGTTTTCCCCTTGATGACCATCTCGCGTTCATAAATGCGCCCCTCGCTGGTGACGGGCAAACTGCGCCCCGTCCCACTTTGCTGCTCACGCGGGGCGACAACGAGGAGATCCGCCAAGTCGTCGAACGCTTCGACTGCTGCCCACAATCCGGGGCTGGCGATTCCGTCGTCGTTGGTGAAGAGAACTAAAGGTCGATCAGACATTTCACAATACTTTCGTTACAGTCTCGTTTCGGACTCGTTTAATCATCATATCATTAAGAAATCCATGATCAAGTAGTCGAAGCAAGTCTTAACGACATTCGTACATATTGTTAATCCCCTGCGTCATGTCTTCATCAGAAGAAACATCACGCGACGATCAACACAATAGCGATCAGCGCGGCGGCAATACCGATCCATTGAACACGGCGGATTCGCTCTTTCAAGATAAGCGCGGCGAGCGCAATCGTCGCGGCAGGATACATCGACGACAGCACCGCGGCGACATCTGGACGACCCAATTGAGCGGCAGTGACAAAAAACGCATTTCCACCGGAATCAAGCATGCCGCCAACCATGATCAATGGGAGCGAACGCCGGGAATCGATTTTGAACGGTTTGCGCGCGATCAACACAAACAGACTGGTAAGTGTGACCGTTGTCGTGCGTGCGGCTGCCAGCGGGAAAAAGGTCGCGTTTTCGCTGCCGCGCACGAAGAACAAAAACGCGATTCCGAAGCCTGTTCCGGCGATCACGGGCAGCAGGATAGCGCGGCGGTCAACATGCCCGCTCGTCGGCGACTGCGCGACCAACCACACGGCGACCAAGCCAATCGCAAAACCGATCAGCGTCAGCATATCCGGGAGTCCCCGGCTGATCGCCGTGAAAACGACGGGCAGCGCAGCAGTGATCACTCCGGCGATGGGCGCTGTGATTCCCATATGCCCCAGCGAAAGCGAACGATACAGCGCCAGCAGCCCGATCAAACCGATCATCCCGCCAATCGCGGAGTAAACGAGGTCTTCGAACGGGGGCATCGTCTCGCCGCTGATCACGGCAAGCACGAGATACAGGATTAAGCCGGTAGACTGCGACACGATCACGACGGCATGAAGGCTGTTGTTCTTGCTGTTAAAGCCGCCTGTGAAATCACCTGATCCGTAAAAAACAGCGGAGAGCAGCCCGTAGACCGCGCCGAGCAGTTCAGAACTCATTGCTATCCTCAAGTGGGTACAAATGTGAGGATAAAAATATAAGGCATTATCCGCGTCTTGGCGACTGCGCGCCTTTGCGTTAATGTCCTTCCCTAAATTACGTTCGCCTTTGGGGATGGAGCTTGTTTACATGAAATCGCCCACAATCGCCGTTGTTGGAAGTATCAATGTTGATCTGGTTGCGCGTGTGCCACGTATCCCTGCCCCCGGCGAAACGCTGCTTGGCAGTGATCTCGTAACGACGTTTGGCGGAAAAGGCGCGAACCAAGCGGTCATGGCGGCTCGGCTTGGCGCACATGTTCATATGGTCGGCAGAATCGGCGCAGATAGTTTCGGTGCGGATGTGCTGGCGAATTTCGCCCGTGAAGGCGTGGATACGACCTACGCGGGCAAAGCGGATCGCCCCACCGGCGTCGCGTTGATCAGTGTTGCTGAGGACACCGGACAAAATACGATTGTGGTGACCCCCGGCGCGAACGCCGCAGTCACACCGGAAGTCGTGCGCGCCGCCCATGCTGCCATCGAAGCATCGGGCGCGGTGATGTGCCAGCTCGAAATTCCAACTGCCGCGACGTTAGAAGCGTTTCGTATGGCGCGGGCGAAAGGCTCCCCTGCGGTGACGATCTTCAATCCCGCTCCGGCGGTCGCGTTCCCGCCTGAACTGCTCCCGTTGTGCGATGTGATCCTGCCGAACGAACACGAAGCCGCGCAGATCGCCGGAATGCCGCCGATCCACTCCATCGAAGAAGCGGCTGTTGTCGGAAAAACGCTTCAGGCGCGCGGCGTCAAGCAGGTGGTGATTACGTTGGGCAGCCGAGGGGCACTCTTGATCGATGAATCGGGCGCAGCGTCGCATCTTCCGGCGGAACCTGTCGAGGCGGTTGATACCGTCGGCGCGGGGGATGCGTTCGCAGGATCGCTGGCATTCTTCATGGCAGCAGGATTACCCCTGAGCGATTCGGTGCGGCGTGCGGTGGCAATTGCCACGTTAAGCGTGCTCAAACCGGGTGCGATGGCATCATTCCCGTTTGCCCATGAGATTCAGCATCTACTCGCGAACGGTTAGCGCAAACGCCATTATTTTCACATTGTATATATGTGGACTACAATCAGTTCAGCCTCTGGTTATCCGATTTGACTGAGGAGTAACCGTTTTGCATCTCACCAAACGCTCCACACTGCTCTTGTTCTTCGCTGCCGCACTCATTGTGGTAACAGGTGCTGCCACCGCAGATCGTTCTCAACAGCAAATCGACTGCCCTGCTTATGTACAGCAAGCCTTACAAGCCGTTTCGACCGCTTGCAATCCGCTGGATCGCAACAGCGCGTGTTATGGCAACCGCCGTTTGATCACCGCCTTTGAACCGCCGCAAGCGGTTGATTTCTTCACACAAATATCGGATCGCGCACCGCTGACTCTGATCTCGTCTATTCGTACCCTGCCGCTCAACCGAATGCTTGACGAGTGGGGGATCAGTCTGCTTAGTTTGCAAGCGAACATGCCGGGAACACTGCCGGGGCAAAACACAGTCTTCATGTTGATGGGCGATGCGTCGGTCGAAAATGCTGTCACACCGGATCAAGTGATGCCAGAAGCGACTGCTGCCGTGAGTGT
This sequence comes from Anaerolineae bacterium, assembly GCA_026645745.1. Classification (GTDB taxonomy): domain Bacteria; phylum Chloroflexota; class Anaerolineae; order Aggregatilineales; family Phototrophicaceae; genus Flexifilum. The sequence goes on from JAPKMU010000244.1 coordinate 4,064, forward strand.
AAGCGCCGATTCAGCGTTGGAACTGCATTTCTTCCCTTCGGTAGACTCCGAAGTTATCGGTTCGACTGGCGCGGGTGACCTGCTGGCGGACGCGGTATCCACTGACGGAACATGGGTGCGTGTGACAGAGGTGAATACGCCGCTGGTTGGTTGGACGCTGACCGATACCCTAAGCGGCACACCTGACTTGTCCAGCCTGCCCCAAATCGATCCGATGGTGCAGTTCACACCCATGCAGGCATTTCATCTCCGCACCAGCGTTGGGCGAATCGAATGTACTGAAGCACCAAATACGCTCCTTGTGCAAGGACCGGAAACGCTTCAAGTCCAAATTCAGGCAAACGGCGCGGATATTCGACTCGGATCGACGATCATCCTTGAAACAATCCCTGTTGATCCGGCGCTGCTTGAAACCCTTCGCGCTTTGTACGGATTCGCGGGTGACGTAACCGGGCTTCTGCGTGTGATCGTCCTCGACGGCGAAGCGAAGGTCAACCCGGATACGCCGGAGGAACAGATCATCCGTACCGGAGAAGCGGCGTATACCTGCCTCATACCGTCTGACGCGGACACATTTGATGTCGTCCCCGAATGCGGTTGGACGCCGCCTGAGCCGCTCACGGAAGATGCGTTGGCTGAATATGCGATTTTGGAAGACTATGAACTCAATTACCCGATCACGCTGCCTGAAGGTGTGATCGCAACCCCTACCGATACCCATACACCGCGCCCGATCGTTCCGCCGCCGGGTGTGGGGGTGATCGCCACCAATACGCTGATCCCCAGCGCGACTGCCACCGCGACACTCGTGCCAGTATTTGACACAAATACACCCGCCCCGCCGACCGATACTTACACGCCAAGCAATACACCGACGATCACGCCAACGCCGACAACGACCAATACACCGACGATCACACCGACACCGACAACCACAAATACGCCCTCAATGACGGCAACGGCGACGGCAACCGCCACTGAAACGGCAACGTTTACGCCGACCGACACCCCAACTGAGACAGCGACCGCCACACTGGTCACGCCAACCGAAACGAGCACACCGACGGACATTCCGATGGTCTGTGCGATTGCTGATCCAATTGTGGATGTCGCAGCGCTCGTTAACGCGATCAACGCTGCGAACAATGAGGCGGTTTGCCCCGGATTACAAACGCTGAACTTGCTCGGTCAAGGCTATAGTTTCACTGGGTTTAGTCTAGGTGGTTCTCATCTACCTGATATTTCTACAGCGATCACGATCAACGGGAATGGGGCAGCCTTCACCACAAGTACTCCCCTGTCGGGACGTTTCGTTAATGTGACGGGCACAGGGACGCTCCAACTGAACAATCTCAGCATCACAGGTTTTGGGAATTCCGCCGCTGACGCAGGCGCAATTTACAACCAAGGCATGTTGGGTTTGAGTGGGGTAAATCTGAGTTCAAATCAGGCGGGCGGCGCGCATGGCGGCGCGATCAAGAATACGGGTTCGCTCAGTATTGACGTGTCGCTCATTCAATCCAACACAGCGCTTGAAGGTGGGGGTATTTATAACCTCGGCAGCGTTTATGTGAGCCGCTCGACCTTCGCATCGAATGTGTCCGATTTCCTCGGCGCAGCGATCTACAACACAAACACGGGAACTTTTACGGCAGTCAACAGCACTTTCACGGGTAACTTCACCGTTGAAGGCGGAACGGCAGACATTTTTAACGACAACCCAAACAGTGGATCGGTCGCACTGAGCTTTGTCACGCTGTACGAAGGTCAATATACCTCGCTCAGCGGCACGACGTTCACCGTTCGCAATACGCTCTTTTATCGTACAGGAGGGGTGTTGTGTTCTGGGGCAATCACAGATGAAGGCGGCAGTTTCGCCATTTCCGGCAGCGGCTCATCGTGTAATGTTCCCGAAACTTCGTTTGGCTTCAACGGCTTACAAGGATTCCCCGGTTGGCTGCCGCTGAGCGACACGAGCATGGTCTTGGGGGCGGCGGATTGTTTGGCAGTTGGCGGCAGTCCCGTGACAATCGATCAAGCTGGGAATATTCGCCCAACCAGCGCGTGCGATCCCGGCGCAGTTGAGCATCCGTAAGCCGTACTGATGTTTTCACGGAGGGGAGATGCCCCTCCGTTGATTCTCGGATGAATTGCACAAGGGGATTGCACCGCAGCAATGATAAGGTAAACACTAAAAGTACGTTGTGCTAGGAGTCTTTTGTTTATGCAAACCTCCAAGATTTACACGATAGAACGTTTTCTTTTGGAACAGCAGTCCCAATTCCCCCATGCCACCGGAGAACTCACCCGCATTCTGTATGATCTGGCGCTGGCGGGCAAAATGATCGCCCGCGAGACACGCCGCGCCGGATTAGGAACGCTGCTCGGCGCGGCAGGTACAGAAAACACCTACGGTGAACGCCAACAGAAGCTCGATGTGTACGCCGATTCGTTGATCTTCAGGCTGAACGATCACACGCAGCGGTTGTGCGCAATGGCAAGCGAGGAACACGAGGAAATCCTGACGATTCCGCCGCACTATGGCGAGGGCAGATATGCGCTCCTGTACGATCCGCTTGACGGCTCAAGCAATATTGATGTCAACGTAAGTGTAGGGACGATCTTCGCCATTCATCGCAAGGTTTCAACCGGGGAAAAAGGCACGCTGGAGGATGTTCTGCAAAGCGGTCGAACGCTTGCGGCAGCGGGCTATATGATTTATGGCAGCAGCACGATGATGGTGTATTCAACTGGGCGCGGGGTACACGGCTTCACGCTTGACCCGACGATTGGCGAATTTCTGCTCAGCCACCCAGATATTCGTATTCCCAGTCCGCCGATGTTTTACAGCGCGAATCAAGGCAACGAAAAATTCTGGACTCATGGAGTACGGCGTTTCACGCGGTGGCTGCAAGGGATCGACGGCGAGGGCGGTAAACCGCTCAGTCAGCGCTATATCGGTTCGCTGATCGCAGATTTTCATCGCAATTTGTTACAAGGCGGTGTGTTTTACTACCCCGGCGATATGAAGAAAGCCAAGCACCCCTACGGAAAGCTGCGTTTGTTGTTTGAGGCGCAAACGATGGCGTTTATCGCGGATCAAGCGGGCGGGTACGCATCGGATGGGATCGGGGATGTGTTGGATGTCCAACCGCACCAACTCCACCAGTGTACGCCGCTGTTCGTCGGCAACCGCGAGTTGGTCGAACAGGCGGAAAAGTTTATCGCCATGCACGATCAAGACTGGATCAATACCTTCCGCCCATACCGGGATAGCGTCACGCAAGAGGCATAAACACCGCCGCCACTTCAACCGAGAATCCCGGCAGGACATCACCCCCCGTGAGAGTCTTGCCGGGTTGAAGCAGATCGCGCTCGGCTGCCGTGAGCGTTTCGATAATCTGCTCATCCGGATAAATCAACCACACCAACCGCGCCCCATGCGCGAGGTAATAATTCGCCTTCGCAAGCAGCGTTTTCTTACTCTGCCCCGGTGATTGAATCTCAACAGCGAGATCAGGCATAAAGGGGACAGCACCTTCATCGTTGTGAAGATGCTTCGCAGAACGTTCCGTACTGATGTAAGACACGTCGGGGATGAGCGAAGTAAATGGTTCTGTCGGGATGTGATGGCGAAGTTCAACAAAGGTTTCGCCGAGCGGGTGATCTTTCAAGAACGCATCGAGCTGATAAAGGAAGAATTTCGTCAAGCGGCTGTGTTGTTTACCGGGCATTTCTTCAATCAGCTCCCCATTGAGTAATTCGAGATGGCGATCCGCATTCTCCGGGAGCGCGATCAACGCTTCATAGTCTGCGACTGTCATCTGTTGTTGAGCGATTGTGGTCATAGCTCATCTCCTGAACCCTGTCCTCGATTTTATCATGGGTTCAAGCGGCACACAGATCATTAACACTTTTGGCGTTTGCGAACGCCCTCACCTATACTTGACCACATTCTGCTACGAGAAAGAGGGCGGACAATGACGAATGGCGGATCACGCCCAGTTGTGCTGGAAGTGCGCGGCTTAACAAAACGTTTCCCCGGCGTACTCGCCAACGATCACATTGATCTAAAACTGCATAAGGGCGAAGTTCTTGGGCTTCTTGGTGAAAATGGAGCGGGCAAGAGCACGCTCATGAACCTGATTTACGGCTTATACCAGCCGGATGAAGGCGAAATACTGGTCAACGGGCAGACCGTGACGATTCATGATCCCAACGATGCAATCAAGTTGGGGATCGGGATGGTGCATCAGCATTTTCAACTCGTGCCCGTGCTTTCGGTGACCGAAAATATCATGTTAGGCAATGAGTCGGTGCGCGGCATCTTCCTCGACCGCCGCACCGCCCGCAAACGCATTTTAGAGATTGCAGACCAATATGGGCTGGCAGTCAACCCGGATGCGCTTGTGCAAGACCTCCCGGTGGGTGTGCAGCAGCGC
>JAPKMU010000245.1 GCA_026645745.1 Anaerolineae bacterium
GTTCTAGACTTCCTCGAACCTCAGCAGAGCGTTTTCAATGCGCACCACGATATAAAGGAAGTGACCCCCGATTTCGCCTTTGTGTTGAGCGAATATCAGAAGGAAATTGCGAACACGGGCGAACGCAATAACACGCTGTTCAAATTGGCGCTCGAACTACGCGATCAGGGCATGCCTCAAGCATGGACACAGCAAGCGCTCGCGGAGGTTCATGCCTATCAAGGCGCAAATGAAGAAGCTGTTTCTGAACGTTTCGAGCGCCGGTTGTGCGAAGCTGAGAAAACCATCGCCAGCGCTTACAGCCGCCCGCGCCGAGCGGAGCAGCGGTTCACACTGAAGGCGGATCAGAGCGACCGAATCGACAACGGCATCCGCGAGGCGCTGCTCAAGCATCCCGACGGCACAGCGTTCTTGCGCGTATACGAAACGCTGACTCAGCGAGGTTTCGTGTCAGATCAGGCGTTCACACGCTTGGAAGCACTGGCAGTGCTCAAGGGGATTGTCGGGGACTACTCGCTGCGAAAGGCGCTCAAGTTGAGTGTTAGCGGTGAGCGGTTGATCCGCGAAATTCCTCCCCCCGCGCCCCCCACCTCTGCGAATGCTGACCCCGGTGGGGGTCTTGAAAACAAAGCAAAAAGATGCTTTGTTCCTCGGCAGAAACCAACACGAAGTCGATACGGTCATCGTCCGCCGATACTCTACCGTTTCCCATCCGCTGACGACCTGCGGCGCATCCTCAACCTGAGTATCACCGTGAGCGATCCGATCAACGAGTCCGACCTATCCAGCCCGAAAAACTATCGCGCCGCGCTCGAACGCGAGTTCATCAAGCGGCGACCGGGGCAGTATCCGCAGGGATGGTTAGCGAGTCGGCTCGGCGTAAGTGTACGGTCAATTTTCAGCTATCACGCGGCGGAAAACATTGCTTCAGAGGAATTTTTCGAGTCAATTTCCCTGACATGGGAGAACCTTAAGCAGGCGATTCCGTCTCCGACAATGGCGCGGCGCATGGGGATTGATACCCGCTCATGGTTCATAGAGGATGAGCGCGGCAAGCGGTACCCCGCGTCACCGGGATTGGCGTACAAACTGATTGGGCGGGGTCGGCGGCTGACGCTCAAAAAGCGGACGTTCAGCACATACAAGTATGTTGAGGTTGCCGGCGAACATGCCGTGCCTTCTTGGTGGGAGACACCGCAACCGATACAGGAAAACGAGTGGTATTTGCCGAAAGCAATACCTGAGCCGCTTCCGCTTGAGCTGAACACTCCCGCTCCCCAACCGCCGCCTGAAATCAAGAAGCGGCAGCCCTATTATCCGACTCCAATGGGGGATGAGGACGACGAACGCGCCGCACAGCGAGTCTATCAAACCGTTGAGCGGCTTTCCGGCGCGAAAACCTTGAGCCTGAGTAACGCCCGCTGCTTGATCGACCTGTACGGGCAAGAGGTCGTTACTTCCACCTTGAAACGGATGGAATCGCTGCACCACAAGGGGAAAATCAACCATCACGCCGGGTTCATGATCGCGGCTACGCGGATAAGCTGGCGCACGCACAACCATGTCGATGCTTTCTCACCTGCACCGCGTATGAATGGGGAACAGCGAAACTGGCACTCTCGACAAAGTTCTGAGTAGGAGTTCGGGGCGTAAGCGTCATCTTTTCGTATGGTGAGCGCGGGGTGTGCGCAGTACAGGCTTTATTGGCACACGGTAAATTCGAGACATATCGAGCGGTGCGAAAGGGCGAAATATGACTCGGCGGTTGCTGCTCATCATCGGTTTACTCGCATGCTTCGGAAGTTATTCCACTTTGACGATTTACGCTGACGACGGCATTCCCGACAACTGCGAAAGTACAGGCGCGGCGTACTATCGCCCGAATATCTTTGCCCGCTTTGAGCTGCACAACCGGCGGCTCGTGCTGGTGAATTGGGCAACGGGTGAGATCGTGCAAACGGTCGCCTCAGATGTCGGTGAGGGACAGATTTTAGGATGGTCGGTGGACTGTCGTTATCTAGCAGTCGGGCTGGGTAACACCGCGAGTATGGATACCGTCGTATACGACACACTGGACAATGTCCGTATCGGCAGTGTACCCGACGCACGCGGACAAGCGCATCACATTACGTGGGGTGTAGGGAATTATCTTGTTGTGGAAACGCGAAACGGCGCGATTTTGTGGAATGTCCCCGCAAATACGCAGCAGATTCTGACCACCTCTTTTGATCCCTACACGGCGCGAAACTTCAGCCGGCTGCGGTGGGATGCTGCAAACATGATCCTGATCGTAAACTTGGCGGTTGGCGGGCGTGTCGCGTATGACCTTCACACAGGTTTGGAAACCACCGTTGAACCTGTGGTCGATTATGTTGCTCCCGAAGCGGAGGTGGAGACTCAGATCGTCGGTGGAGCCGAATACCCTTGCGCACAGTATGTTCCCTCGGGATACCGAGAATGGTACTCCACGCGGGGGAGCCAACTGCCCCGTTTAGGACTGGTGTACGACATACCCAGCCGGACGATTGCCCTGTACTTGATCGACCAAGGGCAGCCTTACGAATCCCTCGCCGTGCTGGAGGGCACTGTCAACGCCTCATGGATGCAAGCGCGCGGCTGGTCGCTCAACTGTCGTTTTGTAGCGGCATCGCTGGGAGTTCCCGGTCAGGATGCGAGTGATACATATGTTTGGGACATCAGCACCGGGCAGCGCGTCGGAGTTTACCCGGATGCACGTGACGTAGTACATCCAATCACATGGGGCGCGGACACGCTCGTGATTGAAACCCGCGACGGGGCATTTTTGTGGAATCTTGTGACGAACACCCGCACGCTGATTCAGCCTTTTGTTCGCACCGAATCGGGCACCTACAGCGAACGAATCCAAAGCTTTCATTCGGTGCGGTTCAGCAGTGACGGCAGTCTGCTGTACACCGTCAATGTGGATACACCCGATACCGTGAGCGCTTATGATGGTTATACAGGCGCGGCGCTGGGACAGTATCGCATGGAAGGTGCGGCACAGCCCGTGACCTTTACTGCATCGCTCAACGGGCGAACGCTGGTGTTGGACTCGCATACCAATGGGGTGTTGGGAATTGTGGATCGGACAACCGGGGTGGTGCTTCCGCTCACACGGGAAGAACGCGGTCGGGCAAGTCGCGCGTTTATCAGCCCTGACGGGCGCTTCGTCGCCTTTGTGAGTGGACAGGGTGATGTGCTTGTTTGGGATGTAAACAACCTCAGCCATCAGCCGAATGCCGTCTATACCCTCCCACCAGAATATCGAAGCAGCGTACAGTTTCTACGGTTCAGCGATGATGTCACCCTTGCCTATACGGGGTCGAGCTACCGTCAGTTCACGCTGAACGTGACAACCGGAGAATTTCACGGGGATCGCAATCCTCCTCCCGGTGTGAGCGCGGTCGCAGGCACATCCGGCTACAGCCCGCTGTACGGATACTGGTATTCCCCGCAGGACACCCCGATCTGCGAAAATGACAGTTACCCTGCCTACGATGCGGATACGAATCAAATCGTCCTGCGTTCGGAGTCGATCGTGCGGGTCGTGGTTGAGAATGTCAGCGATATCGCCGGGGTACGCGCTTCTCCCGGATGCCGCTATATTCTCGCTTACAGTCTGCCAGTGACCCGCGAAGCTGCACCTTATGACAATGCCCCGGTTGATGACGCATCGTATGACCACTTTTCCGATGAACTTGTCTTCTACGACGCACTCACCGGAGCCGAACTGCTGCGCCTCGCGCATCCGTACCGCTATTACGCGAATGCGCAGGTGGCATGGAGTCTCGACAGCTTGTGGGCGATGATCCGCGTGAGCACAGGAAGCTACATCTGGGATGTTGCGCAAAATCGATTGATGCCGATCGAGGTGCGACCGGAAAATTGGTATGGGGATATTGATGCAATCGTGTATTGGGACTTTGCGCGCGGGCAAATGCTCATCAGCAGTAACCACGGCGCGGTCGCTTTTGATTTACGTACCGGGGAGCAGCGCACCCTGTATTCGTGTGACATTTTCGGCGACGGTTGGTGCTCGGCGTATTACTTCCTCATGAATTTCAGTATTCGCGATGAACGCACATTATTCGTCGCGTGGGAGTATGGGGGGAAGGTTGCAGCGCACGATCTCGATACGGGTGTGTCGCATCAGTTCTACACGGGAAACGCCAGCTTGCACTTGGGCAACCGGATCGCCTTGAGTCCCGATGGTTCACTGATTGCGACGGCAAGAGGCGTGATCCGCATTTGGCGCGAATGGACAGAACGCCCTCCTGCCGGGACGTCCCGGCGTCCGCTTTACCAATTCACCGGTCCTTCCACCCTGATCACGTCGATTCGATTCGTTGATGATCACACCGTTGAAACTGTGAGCGCAGACGGTGTGCAGCGCTGGGACATCACCACTGGAACACTTGTGCCGTAAAGCTTTGTTGGATACGTTTGTTCGGTACAAACTGAGCCGCCTTAAGGGCGGCTCGATTCAATCACCAGCAATATCCACCTGTGGAACGTCTGTCCGTCTAATTGCATGATCATGCCGGAACAAAAAATGCGCTCGACGATCGGGTCTGACGACTCCTCCGAGGCGCTCACAATTCTCAGTCCGCTTATCTGCATCCCAGATTTAAACCTTTCGGCGCTCGTCCTCGTCATGTGGAAAAGGATGATGAGCAAGAGGTCGGCATGGACGTAAAGATCACCCAACTTGTCAAAGACTATGCTAAGTTCCGGGCACTGGAATCGGTTTCGCTGAACATCGGCAGCGGCATGTTTGGCTTACTGGGACCGAATGGCGCAGGCAAAACTACGCTGATGAAAATCATCACCACGCTGTTGCGACCCACTTCCGGACAGGTGGTGGTCAATGGATGGGATGTAATGCTTGATCCGCACCCCATTCGACAGAACCTCGGCTATCTTCCGCAGGAGTTCGGCTTCTACAAAGGGCTGAATGCCTACGAATTGCTGGATTATGTCGGCACGATGAAAAACCTGACCCGATCCGAGCGCCGCGAACAGGTGGAACGGGTGCTGGAGCAGGTCAACCTGACCAAAGATGCGAAACGCAAAGTGGGGAAGTTTTCCGGCGGGATGAAACAGCGGCTCGGCATTGCTCAGGCATTGATGGGAAACCCGACACTGCTGGTCGTCGATGAGCCGACCGCCGGACTTGACCCCGAAGAACGCATCCGTTTTCGTAACCTGTTGGCGCGTATCTCCGGGCAGCGTACCGTGATTCTGTCTACGCACATCGTGGCGGACATTGAAGCGGTCTGTAATCAGGTGGCTGTTCTGAACCGGGGGAGCCTTATCTTCACCGGCGCTCCCGCCGACTTGATCACACGGGCGAGCGGTAACGTCTGGGAGATCGAAATTGCTCCGGCGGAATACGAACGGATCGAGGAGCAGTATACGATTATTTCCAGTCGTGCTGCCGATCATCGAATGGTACTGCGGCTGATTGCACCTGAAAATCCGTTCGGGAGAGGGACAGCTATCAAACCGGGATTAGAGGATGGCTATGTGGCGGTCATGGTGACCACGAAGGCGGTGGCTTATGCTTAGCCTATCCCGATTGTTGACCGCATTTCGGCTGGAACTCCGGCTCCTGTGCTGGAATTGGGGATACGCCCTGTTTTATCTGCTGGCGGCAGTGTGGATCGTCGCCAATTATACGAATGAGCAATTCCCGCAGCCCGCGAGCAGGACGCTGTTCTCGATGAGCCAGGGGTTGATCCCCATGCTGATGCTGGTGGTGATCGTCCTCTCAGGGGTCAGCGCCTCACGCGCGTCACGGGCGCGCATTGAGCCGCTCGAAACAGCGTACCCGACCGGCACCGAGGTTCTCATGGGGCGGTGGCTGGCAGTCATGGCGGCTTGCAGTTTCTTTCTCATCGCCCCGTTGGGCGTGCTCCTTACGTTGGGGACACTGGAGACATTTTTTAAGCTGGTGCCGGTCTTTTTGCTGGAAAGTCTGATCACTTTCGCGTTCGTCTCGTTGTCGATCGAGTTGGTTCAGGTCACCATTGGGATCAAGCGCTGGATGTATCCCCTGTTTGGGCTGGTGTGGCTGGCGAGCGCGATTGTTCCCACTTCGCTTGATGCACGAAGTTTTCCGTCAGCGCTGCTGCTGGGATTTGCCCTAAATGGGCGGCTGGATACCAACTCCTCGGAGCTGTGGGGGCGGCTGCCGCTGGGTGATTTACCCTTGTTTTATGATCTCTTTTATCTGGGAGCGGCTGCCCTGCTGATCGGGGTTATCGGGCTGTGGGTGCATCGCATCCGGCGTTACCAGCTGTCGCGGATCAGCGCTGTGATCGCCGCCGCCGCGCTGCTGATTGTTCTTTTGGGCGCACGCGGTTATTCGCTTCAGGTGGTGAATGCGTATGCGCAAATGGATGAGCGGATGGAATTCCTGTTTGCGCCGGGGCGAGTCATTACCCTACCGGAAGCAATGCCCTACCGGTTTAGTCGATATGATCTCACGCTCGATCTTGATGATCCCGCGCTGCCGCGTTTTGAAGCGCAGATCGAGGTGCTTAATCGTGGGGAAACACCGCTCAATCAAATCACGTTTTCGCTGAACAGTCTGTTGACGATCACCAATGCAAACCTGCCATATGAGCGCGACGGCTCCGCTGTGACGTTAAATTTACCCACTCCGCTGGAAGCAGGCGCAAGCACCTCCTTTGTCGTTCACTACAGCGGAGCCTTATGGGACTACGGTGCCGTCATGTCACAGGGATTTCCCTTAGGGGCGGTGAATTTTATTCGCCCAGACGGCGTGAATTTGGGATGCTCTGCCGCGTGGTATCCGGTGCCGGGGAACATCATCGTCGGGCGAAACTCATTTGTCGAATTTGGCAGCACGTTTGAGGAGAGTATTTTCCGCAGCTATCCGGACTGCGTGCTTGACGAACCGGCATCCATGACCGTGCACGTGCAGCACGTTTCAGGACTTGTGTTCGGCTCGAATCTTCCGCAGGTAGATGACACAACGTTCGCGGCTTCGATGGCAACGTGGGCGCATGTGATGGCTGCGCCCACGCTCGCGTCCGAACCGATCAGCAGCGGCGTTACGCTGATCGCTGCCGCCTCGCTTCAGGATCGTTTCCGTCCACTGGTGATCGAACACTACCTGCCTACGCTGGAACAACTGCGTTATTTCTTCCCACGCATCAGCGGGCTGACTTTGTTTGTCACCAACAGCGGCTTTGGTAACAGCTTTGATCCGGCGGCGACTCCCATCACGGACGGGCGGGTCGTCATGGTGCTTGAACCCTATTATTTGTCGGCAGTGGTAGAGAATCCCTTCAACGATTTTCTGTTCAACCGGCAGGCGATGGTCAGCAGCCTGTTCGGGGTGAGCGGCGGCAGTTTTGGAATCAGCTACACGGATAACATCAGCTATTTTTTGTGGGCGTACGACACCGCGCATGGCGATTCTGCTGCAATGCGTACGCTGCTAGCACAGGGGATTTCTCAGACGGGTCCGGGAGTTTATGTGTACAGTTCGCAGACCTCCGAAGAAAGATACCCGTTAGCACTGTTCCTTTATCAGGTGTATGTTGATCAGGGCGAAGACGCCGTAATCGATCTGCTCAACCGGACGCTTGATGAGGCACCACGGCTGAATCGGCTGCCCTTGTCTGCCGCGCAGCAGTGGATTCAGGAAGCGGCATATGACAGCTAAAAGTTATGTGTGGTACGAACTGCGTATTGCCTTCGGATGGGCATCAATCCTGCCAGCACTCTTGTTTCCCGCCTATGCGCTGCTCGGATGGGCAGTCTGGAGCAGCCATAATCAACAGCCAGCATTGTCCGAGCTTGCGATGATTTGTGAGCTTTTACTGCCGCTCACCGCCGGACTGCTTGCCGCACATCTGATGTCAATTGAACGGGATGAGGCTTTTGACCATATCCGGCGCAGTTATCCCGAAACGTGGTGGCGCGTCCCGCTGATGCGCACCGTGATGAGCGTTGGGCTTGTTCTGTGCGCGGCGGCGCTCGGCGCGCTGATCTTTCGCATGGCTTACGGGGATTATCGCCTTGCCGATATTCTGTTCCCGGCACTGCCCCCGGCGCTTTACCTGCTCGGATTAGCGCTGCTGGTGAATAACCTCACCGGTAATGCCTGGATATCAGGTGCCGTGATTTTGGGGTACTGGTTTATCGAGTACATCACCAGAGGACAATTCACCGGCGCGCTGTTTCTGTTCCGATCGACGATGCCCACTACGACGGATTACGGGTTGAATCGCGGACTCCTGACGGGATTTGCACTCACCCTAATAACCGTGAACGCGCTGTATTCTAGCTGGCGGAGGCGCGGACGTGGATGAGGACAGAACGCTTTACCGGCAGGTCAAAATGGGCGATCAGGAGGCACTGCGTCTCCTGATTGCCCGCTATCATCGTCCGCTGTTCGATTTCCTGTACCGCCTGATGGA
>JAPKMU010000246.1 GCA_026645745.1 Anaerolineae bacterium
TTGTCGGTCGTGAAGGCATCGCAGCGCCCGGTCAGGTAGGCTTCCCATGTCGCAGCGGCATCGTTGAACACCTGCGGCTCATACGCTACACCGCGCGAATCAAACGCATCGGCGAGGTTGAGTTCAGTGGTCGTGCCCGTCTGCACGCAGACCGACGCACCTTCAAGTTCTTCAATCGTGGTCGCGCCGAGGTCAGCACGCACCATCAAGCCCTGACCATCATAGAAAGTAACGGGTGCAAATGTGGCAGTCCAAACCGCATCGCGGCTCATCGTGCGCGTGGTGTTGCGGCTCATCATGTCGATTTCACCGCTTTGGATGGCTGCCTGACGTTCGGCGGCTTCCAGCGGGCGATATTCAACAGCGTTGGCGTCGCCCAAAATCGCGGCGGCAACAGCACGGCAGATATCAACGTCAAAACCTTCGTATTCACCGGTTTCATTCAACACGGCGAACCCGGCGAGTCCTGTGTTCACGCCGCAAACCAGAGCACCGCGCTCACGTATTGCATCAACGATCGGGCTGGTCGCTGCGGGCTGATCCTGAGCGACAACCGCACTGACCGACATCAGCGCAATCGCGAACAGAAACACAAAAATAGCAATGCGATTCTTTGCCATAACTCGTCCACTCCATTGTCTACAGAAGGAAATCAGACGTGTGGACTGACATGGTACTCGACACCTTATCAGCCATCCGTTCCCAAATCTAACAAATCCCCATCAAATGTCAAAATGTTTTAGCTCACATTAAAGAAACTGGCTTCACATAATCTTTTGTGCAATCTTCACAAATCAAAACGCCCCGTCCACGTGACATGGGCGGGGCGTTGAAAGTGGTACGAGGAGAATTAGCGCTTGAATGCGCTCAAATGCTTGTCAAAGTGCCGCTTAATATACTCGGTGTAAGCAGTGCCGTATGTTTGCAGCATCGCTTTGAGTTCTCCGCCGAAGCGATCCAAGACTGACCCAAACGTGACATGCAGGACTTGGCGCGCATCAAATTGATCGAGCAAACCGGGAAGATCACCGTCGCTCAAGGCTTGCGCAGCGGGAACGCGATCCAGCACCGCCGACACATGATAGGTTTTGCGGTCGTTCTCATAACGCTCACGCGCAAAGTCAAGCACCAACCGGAACAGTGTAGGATTTACCGCTGCCATCAGGCGAAGCGCTTCAAGATAGCTTGTTCCCGCCGTCTTCAGGTGAACGAATCCGCCTGTGTGACGCATAGCAATCGGGTAAACGCCAAACTTATCTGACCCTGTGTGGAGACTGAGTTTGTACCGATTCCCAAAGTGCCGCATGATCGCGGCATGTCCGGCGATATTCGCATCAAGTTCGCCCAAATCCCCGATGTAATCGACACCCTTTTCAAAGCGTCCGACAAAGCGCGGCGCAAGGCTGACGAACGGGACACCCAAGCGCGTGAGTTCCGATGCGATGAAGAAATGTTCATGCAGCGATGTCGTCGTGCCGGTTTCATCGACTGACATTTCCATTTCAAACGGTCGCCCCGCCATGCTCCGAAGATGATCCGTCATGCGTACTGTGTGCGCGACTGCGCCGCCGTACTTCGCCAGCGCCTTAAACAGCGCGTGTTCATCAAAAGTCAGCGTCAGTCCGTCCAGCGCAAATGTCCGCTGATACGCCTGTTGTGCTGCGCTCAGTGTCGAATCGAGCGTCTGCCAATCCAGCGCGTCAGCCTTAGCGCGCAGCACGGTGAGATCATCTTGTTCCGCCGCATCATCGACATGATCGCCGGGGTCGATGGTGAAGAAGGTATATCCGGCGTCGGCAAAGGCGGGAATCACATCCGGCGTTTTCAGGTGATCCGCGTCCGCGCCCCACGCTTCGCGCCAGCCTTCCGCGAATACGCTCCACATTGCGTCGTCGATCACCTGCTGCGGTGTGCGACCGGTGCGCGTATTTTCGCGGACGGACTGCTGCGCAAAAATCGGTGCAACGCCAGTATCGCGCACGGCGGCGATGTGCCCCGGCGTCGCCGCGCCAAGCCGATCCCCAAATCCGGCGGAGGTTCGTAAGCCAAGCGGAGTAGGATTCAGCCAAGGAATGCGACGGCGCAGTTCCACCGCATTTGCGGGAGTCAATGGACAAAGAACTGCCGGATTGCCAACGCCTCCTATGCCCTCAACCTCAAAACCGCGTGTGTCTCCCGCGACCATAAGCCGACGCTCACCTGTTTCGGTGTTCGTCACTAAAGCGTATGTTGAGCCGCCCAATTCAACCCGCGCCGCGTTTCCCGCTTTCCACAACGAATTCATGATCATTCCATTCTCAAAGTTCACGGCAGTGGGAACAAGTCGTTGATCGTCACTAGCTGCCCGGTCTGTATGGATTTGTTGGCAGAAATCCCCACCAGCGCCGATGCCGCACCGTCGATATGCGAGGCTGCGCGCCGGTATGGATCAACGGGCGGGTTCGGTGAAAATATCTGCTCCAGCATGACCGGATCAGCGCCGCCGTGCCCACCGTCTCCATGTGGGACATCTACCTCATACGACTCACCAAACATCGGATACACGCGCATTCGTGTATTCTTGAATGATCCTTTGCTGGCGCGTCCGTCCCCAAGCAGGTGATTGATATTCTCCGCGATGTCCATCTCAATCCGTCCTTTCGTCCCCGTGATGGCGATCCGCAGCCCTTCCCAAGGTGCATACGCCACCAAGCAGTATGAAAGGATCGCGCCGCTGCGATAGCGCACCGAAACGCTCATGGTATCTTCAATCGTGATCGGTTCGCCAAACACATTCCGATCACGAAGATAGCCCGTTTCGGCTTCGGCAGCGAGATACAATCCGCGAAACAACTCTTTTTGATCGAGGAATAAGCCGAACGGATCAGCTGCCGCTTCGGGGACACCGGTATACCGGTGATAGGCGTAGCGCTCACCGCGCGTTTCTGCGTTTTCCTTCCCGTAAAACAGCAAGCCGCCCATCGCCATCACCTGATGCGGATACGAATCGATCCACCAGTTGACGAGATCAAAGTGATGCGTGGCTTTGTGAACGAGCAGCCCTCCGCTGTTCTGTTTCTCACGATGCCAGCGCCGGAAGTAATCCGCGCCGTGACTGGTATCGAGCATCCATGAGAAGTCAACCGAAAGCGGCGTACCGACTCGTCCATCAATCACCAACTGCCGGAACTGCGTGTAAGCGGGCGCGTAGCGATAATTAAATGTCACGCGCAGTGATTTTCCCGTGCGCTGGATCGCATCGAAAATCGCCTGCATCTTCTCGATGTCGGTCGTCATCGGTTTTTCGGTGATCACATCACAGCCAAGTTCCATCGCCCGTGTAATATACAGGTGATGAGTCGCGTCAACCGTCGCCACGATCACAACATCTGGTTTGGTTTCGCGGATCATCCGGTCAAAATCGGCGGCAAGATACGTCGGCAGTTGATAACGACGGTTGTACCAGTCCATGCGGGTTTGACTCAGATCGCACAGCGCGACCAATTCCGCATTATCCCGGTATGTATGGCAGATTGCCTCAAAATACATACCCGCCCGCGATCCCGTGCCGACGATTGCGAAGCGTTTCCGAGCAGTCATGATTATCCTTACCTCAGCGTGAGGTGCTGACGAATGACCCGCCATGTCCCCATGCAGACGATCAGCACACAAGCAGACGCAGTCGCAATGACGAACATGCCGCGCGGTAAAAACAGACTGATCACCACCGGAAGCACCGCCGCGATCAGCACCACAATCGACCACAGCGGATGGGTAAATACGAACATGGCAGCATTGACGAGTATCTGCCTGATGGTCAGCGCGGGCAGTATGACCATCAGTGACCATGCGTAGAGATTGATCAAAAGGAGCGCCAGCGCCGCGAAGATCGTCACACTGCGCGAAAGAAACGCAATCGGGTCAGCGCGAAAATCCATGTAGGGGAAGATCGACACATTGAGAATAACCAAGCCGCCGACCAGCGCATCGATCAACCCGATCACGGTTGCCTTGCGCCAATACAGCCGCATCCCCTCAAAGAACACACGGAAGAAATCCGGCTGAAGCCCGCGCACGCGCGCCGACATATAGTTGAATAATCCAGCGGTCGCGGCGGGCATCGTAATCAGCGGGATCGACAGAATCGCCCAGAGGATATTCGCAAGGATTAATGCGCCCCACTTCTCCGCTTGTTCCGCGAGTTCAGCGCGTTCGCTGGATGGGGTTGACTGCTTGGTTGAAGCGCGGCGCGACATCACGCATTTAGCCTTTCAAGCCCGTCGTCGCAATGCCTTCGACCAGATAGCGTTGGAAGAAAACGAAGATCAGGATCACTGGGACAAGCGAAAGCGTCAGCATCGCAAAAACCGCGCCCCAGTTGTTGATGCTTCCCACATCAGTATACGCGCGCAGCGCAAGCGCGACCGTGTATAGTTCAGGATTCTGCAAGTACACCAGCGGACCGAGAAAATCTTCCCACGTCCAGTAGAACGAGAAGATCGCCGCTGTCACCAGCGCGGGGACGATTTGCGGCAGAATAATCCGGTGGAAGATGCCGACTTTGCCGCACCCGTCGATCAGGGCAGCTTCATCAAGTTCAATCGGAATTCCCCGGATGAACTGCACGATCATGAAGATGAAGAAAACATCCCCTCCAAGCCGAGGAATCAACAGCGGCAGGAACGTATTGATCCACCCCAACTCATTAAAGATGATGTACTGCGGGATCATCAGGATTTGCGAAGGCAGCATCAGCGTCATCAACATGATCGAAAACCAAATGCCGCTCCCGCGAAACTTGACACGCCCAAATCCATATGCGACAAGCGCCGAACTCACCACCGTAAAAATAGTGCCAACTCCGGCGTGTAGGAACGAATTACCAAAGAAGATTTGAAAGGTGATTCCGCCGAATCCCTGCCAACCTTCAGCGTAGTTCTCAAAACGCGGCGCACTGGGAATGAGCGAGGTCACACTCCCCCAAATTTCGTCCGCCGGTTTGAGCGAACTCGACACCAACCATGCGACCGGATACAGCATCACGACTGCCAGCAGCGTTACACCGACATAGTAAAAGACGGTGCGGCTGATCGCGGCGCGGCGCTGAACGCGCTTGTGCGCGGAAAAATCGAGCGTCTGTTCCATGATCGGCTACCCTTCTTTCGTCTCGTAAAATACCCAATACTTAGACAATCGGAAGCTGATCAGCGTGAAGAAAGCGATGATCAACAGCAGCACCCATGCCATCGCCGACGCATAGCCCATCTGGAAATCGTTAAAAGCACGCCGGTACAGGTAGAGCGCATAAAAGAGCGTGCTGTCGAGCGGATTGCCGCCCGTGATCACAAATGCTTGGGTAAACACGCGGAAACCCGCGATCATTTGCATGATGAAGTTGAAGAAGATGATCGGCGTCAGCAGCGGCAGCGTCACCCCTATAAATTTCTGCCAACCGTGCGCGCCGTCAATCGAGGCGGCTTCGTAAAGCTCCGCCGGAATCTGCCTTAGCCCTGCAAGGAAGATCAACATGGGTGAGCCGAACTGCCAGATCGCCAGCAAGATCAGCGTCCAAATGGCAGTATCCGGGTTGCCAAACCAGTTGACCCGTTCGAAGCCAAGCACACCGATAAACGTGTTGATCACGCCCTCGTTGACACGTCCATCGCCGCCGAACAACTGCCGCCACATCACCGCGACAGCTACACTCCCGCCGATCACGGAGGGAATGTAATAAGCAGCCCTGAACCAGTACACACCGTGCCGCTTGGTATTCAACAGAAGTGCAACCGCTAACGCGAAAATCAGCCGCAGCGGAACTGCCGTTAGCACGTATTTGAAGGTTGCAATCACCGAACGTCCATAACGAATGTCCGAGGTGAACATGCGCTCGAAGTTGTCCAGCCCAACCCATTCGCCGCCGCGCAGCAGGTGATAATTGGTAAACGCTAGATACAGCGAAATCGCAATCGGGATAAACGCGAACAGGAAGAAACCGATCAGCCACGGTGAAATAAAGAGATAGCCGACCGCATTGTTGCGTTTAAAGTCCTTCGACTTGCGTTTCGCGCGCGGCTCGGAGGCTGACGTCTCTGGTGGATTCAAGCCCGTCAACACAGCGGAAGGTTCGCTCATCAGATTTTCCTAAAATAAACTATTGTCAATCAGCGCCGCGCCCCACATGGCAGAAAAGCGAAAGCGCTCAGGGCGCGTCAACCTTCGCGGATGACGCGCCCTCACAAACGATCACGTTTAGTTTGCGCTCAAAATCGCTTCTGCTTCCGACCGGAACAGGGTAACCCCTTCTTCAACCGGAATCTGACCATACAGCACAGGATCATGGAACAGCGGAATCCACACATTATTGCGGATGTCGTTGTAACCCGGCGGGTTGGGCGGGAAGATCGGGCTGGCAAACTCAGCAACGGTTTCGAGGAAGGTGAATGTTTCTATGCCAGTAGCATCGAGCGTAGGCAGCAGGGATTCACGGATAGTCGAAGAAATCGGCACGCCGCGTTCCGCCGCCAAAATCGCATTCGCTTCCACGCTGTTGGTGAAGAAATTGATGAAGTCCGCCGCGACATCAGGCATAGCGCATGTGGAGGAGATCGAGAAGAACATCGACGGCTTCAAGTAGTTGGCAGCGCCCACAGCAGTCGCGGGGCGCGGCATGGGCCACAGGCGCAAGTGACGCTCGCCGCCTGCCGCCGCAAAGATAGCGACAACCTGATTGCTCCACTGGTACTGCATCGCGGCAGCCCCGACGACAATTGGGGAGTTTTCCGGTCCGGTCGCATACTGCGAGGCTTCTTCCGGCGTCATAATCGCGCCCGCTTCTTGCAAGCGCAGCAGACGGCTGAAGTGATCGATAATCGGTTGATCATCGCTGAACCCGAGCGCCGTACCGTCTTCGTTGAACGGAGTCAAGCCGAGCGATACCATCATCGCCGTCCAAATCTGATCGTCACCGAGCGACGGCGAACCATACGCCCATGTGCCGAGGCTTTCGTGCAGTTGCAGAGCAATCGCTTCGAAATCGTCCCATGTCCAATCGAGCGCTGGAAGTTCAACGCCAGCGGCTTCGAATGCGTCTACGTCGATAATGATCGACTGCGAATTCGTGCCGAGACTCACGCCGAAAAGCTGACCATCGGTGCGCCCACCTGCGATATAAACATCGTCTGCCGCGGAAAGATCAATCGCGCCGGATTCAACAAACGAATCGAGCGGCATGAGCAGTCCATTGCGCGCCCATTCGGACAGGTACGCATAATCTTGCTGCATGACGCACGCGAGTTCGCCGCCCGCCGCCTGAGTATTCATCAGCGTCCAGTAGTCGTTAAAATTGGCGAATTCGTAGACAATATCGACTTCGGGATGTTCGGTTTCGTACATCTCAACAACGGCAATCGTGCGATCATGGCGCGCCTGTGAACCCCACCAGACAACGCGCATCTGTTGAACATCTTGTGCGAATGCTGCGCTGCCCATGATGAGCAGCAGTGCTACAACCGAAAGGAGGATAAAAGCTCTATGTTTGATGCTCTGCATCTCCGTAATGTCCCTTCAACTCAAAGCAGGTGCAGGAATTAACTTGACCGGTCACATTTCATGCTATAGCATTCTGAATGAGAATGCAAGCATTTGACCTTTTTCAAGCGAGTCATTGCTCAAGCGATAGGCTGTGTTATCATATTGAACGGTCAAGTGTTTTTGACGGGGATTAAATGACAACCCACAAGAAACAACCCACAATCCGCGATATCGCTAAACTAGCGGGTGTTTCCTATCAAACAGTATCACTGGTGATCAACGGTAAGCCCGGTGTTTCCGAAAAAACGCGGCGCGAGATCACGCGCATTATGGAAGAACATGACTTCCGCCCCAACCGCGCCGCGCAGATGCTCAGTACTAACCGCTCAAATACGCTGGAAGTCATCGTCGTCGATGTCGATTACGGCGGACGGCTGGCAGATTCCACCAAAAATATGGCACGCGCCGCAAAAGAAGCGGGCTACAGCCTGCTAATCTCCGAATCAACCACAGAAGGACTGGAGGCAGCCTTTGAAAGCTGTGCCGCTCGTCTGGTTGACGGCGTGATCCTGTACGCGCCAGCAATGCACATGGATGATGAAATGCTCCGCCGCGCCGCGCATGGGATTCCGTTTGTGCGGCGCGATTACGTTCCCGGTTCGCGTCTTCCTTGGGTTGGCTTTGATCAGGTGTATGCGGCGCGGCTCGCGGTTGAGCATCTGCTTTCGCTGGGGCATACGCAGATCGCCGCGATTCCCCCAACCTCCAAGCTGCACAACGGCTACTGGCGGCATTCGACCATCCGCAGCGTGCTGCACGAGCACGGCTTGACGCTGCTGGCAGCAGTCGAGGGGAATTATTCGATGCGCAGTGGATACGTCGCTATGCAGGCGATTCTCGCCAGCGAGGTCGAATTTACAGGGCTAATCGTCGGTACGGACGGCATGGCGTTGGGTGC